>JBBKXA010000028.1:0-3875 GCA_037969235.1 Bdellovibrionales bacterium
ACTCAATATGTAAGGCCACGGCAACGTATGCTGGTCCGCTTTCTCAAGATCAGCAAAAGTCTGTCCCTGAAAATCTGCAATTGCGCTATCGGGTAGAAGGCACAACTCTACCAGAGGGGAACATGAAAGGGCTCTCCCCTATTTTTCTTGCCGCTGATGTTGCTTGCGCTATTGAAGAGCTTAATCCAAGTGCATACAATTTTGTTGAAATTTCAGCATATATTGAACCCCTCGAAGCTGGATATTAAACGGGCATTCTGATCTAGAAAACACTTTGATATCATATGATACAAATTACCCTAGATTTAAATTCTCGTAAAAGCTCAGTGAGACTATAGAAAAAGTTCAAAGTGTGCTTTTTTGGTGGCGCGTGTTTGTATCAGGGTGTGAAGCGCAATGGAACAGAACGCCGGGTTAAGGGCTTTTTGAGTGTACATCTCTACAAGAATTTGCATGGTAACCAAACTAACCCGAAAGAGGTTAAAACTTAGCTATTTTTCAATAGTTATTGACTAACTTAAATTGGTTATTTTAATGTTCTTTGTGGGGGGTTTTTCAAGAAAACCAGGAGCGACATTCCATTTTTGGCCGTCGTCAGTAATAATTGTGACTGTTTTTTTGTTATATTTAACTAATATACCAGATATAGTGCCATCTCCAGATGGCGGAGTAAAACACACCTTATCACCAATGCTAAATTCTAACATCACAGCATGCGCTTTCATTGACTGTAAGAAATTCAAACGCTCGACGACCCTATTATTTAAGTCGATAAGCTCTTTTTCTGTTAATTTATCAATATCTACTCTCATTATAAAACCTATATTTAGTTATCCGCCAGTAATAGTACTCAGACCCCTGAGTAAAGTCTTTTAAATAAGTATGAAGCTAATTACTGGAGCGAACAAACTTTAATAAAAGTTCATAATCGTGAACATCCGCTGCTTGCAAGGCTTTAATATATTGAGATCGCACATCCCCTTTGGTTGTGATGTCCCCTGCCCCCCAGCTAAATATTTCAGCCTTTAAATATTTCAGCAATATATCTGTAGCAAGACGAGAATGCCGCCCATTACCATTTGGAAAAGGGTGAATAAATACAAGTCGATGATGGAAACGCGCCGCCAATTCATCAACGCCATAAACTTTATGTTGCATTTGATATTGTGTGTCATCTACAAGCTGTTTCAGATCCGCTGATATTCTATAGGCATCAACGCCAATATTACGTTCACTTTTCCTGAATGAGCCAGCCCATTCCCACACTTTCCCATACATCCGTTTATGAAGAGATTTTAAAAAATCAAAATCGAGCGGATTCAGTGTTTTTGAAGCCAGCCATAATTCTGCCTTCACAATATTTTGCTGCTCAGCTTGATTAAGCTCGGCTCTGTTCGAAATATACGAGGGAATAAGCCCCTGCTTTTCTTCTTCGCTTAAAGGCGTTGCATCATCAGGTTCATCGAAAATATCGTCAATCAAAATTTACCGTCCCACAAAATTCGCTGTTTATCTTGTAAAATGTGTGTTGCCAATCTTTCTATTTCATTATCTAAAGCATTTTTGTTGAGGCTTTGAGCTTCTAACGACATGGTATGATCAACCTTGTCTATTAATTTAACCGCTACAAGACGCGCTCTGTTTTTTACAGTGTCTTGTAAAGAATGTTTTGGAACAAAACTATATACCAATGCGCAATCCAGCGCCTCGGCTGCGCGTTTTAAAGTGGCCAATGTAACTGTGCCTTCCAATTCCGATTTTTCAAGCGCTGTTACCCGCGGAGCAGAAACGCCCAAGCGCATGGCTAGTTGCTTAGAACTCATGCCCAAAGCCTGCTTAATAGCCTTAATCCATCCTTTATGAGGAATTTGCATTTGTTGCAGCGACGGCAGTACCGAAAGCTTCTTGTCTAATGCTAATCTTGCAGTCTCACCATCCATATAATTAACCTTTATATTAATATTTATACATTTAAAATAACATATGGATTAACTAAAATCAAATTTAATTAACTTCACCAGCTGTATGTATCTCTTTTTAAGTTAAAATCCTGTAAAAAAACAGTCCCATTTTTAGGCAATTACATTAATTTCTGAGACTGAGCACGCTGTGATTTAACACAAACGCTTCATTCTCAACTACGGCGACGTTACAATGTCCGTGCTCATAATAAACCACCCTGCCCTGCTCATCGCTGCAGGACAATAAAAGCGAGCCATCAGGCATGTTTTTTGAGTCCCAGTGCTGAATATCGCGCCCGCCCCATCAAAATCACAAGGCATAGGCTGTGAGACATTGAGTTTAAGTCTTTGTCGATTCACGGCGTATAACGCCGTAATCTACGATTTTGATAAACTCTCCAATTAACTTATAAGTTAAAAATAATCGAAAAATGTTAACCTAAGAGTTAATTCCAATCTTTGATTTTATCAATGCAATGCTCGATGCGCTCACGCCATATTGCGCGGCCAGCACTTCCCATTTTGATAGGGCGCCGCGTGTTTGATTTATAATCTCGTCAATACGATCATTACTTAATCCCGCCTCTTGTCCAAGTTTGCGCAAATGATCCTGACCCGGATTGCGCCCCTCTCCCATGACCATTGTGCTTTGCTCGCCGTGCGGCCCAGAAGAGAACGTCAAATCATAAGCTGGTGATAATGCCCACTCGCCCTTTTCATCCATTAAAAAACTGAAGTTTTTAGAATGATCATCGCGGTTGTACGCAAACACATTAAAAACGGCAAGTTGATACATTTTTTCAATTTCACGCACATCACGCGTTAAGGAACTAGTTAAAGCGATCAGATTCTCATAATCCAAGGATGGCGTTCGATAGTCTGAATGCAGCAACCCGCAAGCAGTGTGCATGTGCAATCGTTTGTCCCCATGGCGATCAAAGCGTTTTATTGCAAAAAATCCTGCCCCAGTTTTCGCATCAAAGAGATGAACTTGCGGCATAGAAATACCGGCTTCGACAGCCATGAGCGCATAAACATACTCTATCGCACCCGCATCAAGCCCGTCCTCGGAATTAGGGAACTTTACCATCCACGGCTGATACCCTTCGGGAAGATCAGACACGCCATGCACAATATTTTCAAAGCCTTCATCAACCCCAATCAAGGCTTTAGGGCGCGCGCCAGCAGATGATCCATTGAGAGCTATCAGCTCAGCAAGCACATCTTCCGCCTCCCCTTCCAATACATCTCTAGATTGGCGCGCCAAAACATCAAGGTTGATCTGCTCATTATTGTTATCCTCACTATGATCTGGCTCATAGACAAGGGCGCCCAAAGCGCTCATTCCAATATGCGCCAATCTATCGAGCGGCGTAATATCGGTAGGTAAAAGACCTTCAGAGCGTGCTAAACGATCAAAGAGTAGTCTGCCCCAGCCATCAGGAAGGCTGTCATTAAAAACCCCAGGCAAACCCTCAAAAAGATGATAATCAAAGCTGGTTACGCCAGATTGAAGTGGCAAGCGTAGCGGTGATATTGCAGGGCCGCTCTCAATAAACGCCGCATCATATTCAAAATAGATTTTACGATCACGCAGAGCTAAACGGCCAACAGCAATCGTTTTTTCGCCAAAATTAAGCCCGACTTTGATTTCTTTAACGCCCTTGATATCCTTCATGTCCGGCTTCCTCGTTGTTTTGTCGGTTTAGTATCATCATCAAGAACCTCATCAATCGAAGAAAAGTTTTGTTGCTCTACGGTTAAGGCATCGAGCACCTTCTCAAGGCCGCCGACCACCATTAAAATTTTTAAATAAGATTCGAGAGAAACCACCCCTTTTTGCTCAAATTTGCGTAGAGTGGGCAATGGCACACCTGAACGCTTCGATAGACCTTCCTGCGTCAAATCCATGTT
>JBBKXA010000029.1:0-14479 GCA_037969235.1 Bdellovibrionales bacterium
CATTGATTTAAATGGTGGGCCTGGCCGGACTTGAACCGGCACGTCCATACGGACAACAGATTTTAAGTCTGCAGCGTCTACCATTCCGCCACAGGCCCCCTTGGATGCATTGTTTTACCAAAAGCAGATAAAAACTAGCAACTAAAACCTTACGCCGCAATAGATTTATGCGCATTAATTCGCGTACGAATATCCGCAAGCTTATCTTTCAAGGGCTGAAGCCGCTTATGGTCGATTATATTATATCCCGATTTTGCCGCTTCATCCATAATAATAAGCGGATCACGCCCCAAGCCACGCACCACAATCGGTGGCTTAGACATTGTACAGATCCGCCCGTCAGGATTGATAAAAACACATCCGCCCATATTACGAACATTTGAAAATTCCAAAGAAAAACACGACAATGTTGAAAATTGAGCGCCTGTGATAATACAACCATGAATATCGGTAGCACCAAATGACGCGCTATGAAAGTTTGCAGTTGTGAGATTGGAATCGCAAAGACAAGTATTATAAAGCGCAGCGCCTGTAAAATTTGCGTTTTTCAAGTAGCTTTCAGATATGTTAGCGCCACTTAAATTAGAGCCAGTAAAGTCGGCATACGGCATAACCGCATCATCCAGATTGGTATTAGAAAGATCAAGGTTACGCAGATTCACACCGTTAAGCGCAACCCGATCAGAAACCGCTTGTTCCAACGCGCCTTTGAAATTTTCAAAACGTCCTTCGAACAAAATTCGGTCATTATGTGTTGATCGGATTTGATAGTTTTTCATGAAGTTCTCCCTTACTCATGGTTTTTATTACAACCATAAGTAGTGATCACTGCTTTTTTGTCAAGTCATTTTAACCAAAATCTTCGCTAAAACTTGCAAGCCTTTAAAAAAACGTTATTTTATCGTTTATGATTAAACGAGAAAAGCCAGCATCTATAAAGAAAGGTGAGATCATCATTCTTGATTATGCGCAAAAACTGCCCAATACGCCGGGGGTTTACCGCATGCTCTCTGAAAACGGTGAGCCACTTTATGTGGGCAAGGCCAAGTCATTAAAAAAACGGGTAATGTCTTACACGCGCCCTGAAAAATTGCCTGTGCGTCTCCAGCGTATGATTGCTCTCACTAAAACTATGGAGTTTGTTCATACGCATACCGAAGTCGAAGCCTTGCTGCTGGAATCAAACTTAATTAAAAAATTCAAACCGCGCTTCAACATTCTTTTACGGGACGATAAATCATTCCCTTACATACTCATCACCGATGGCCATGATTTCCCCCAAGTGGTGAAACATCGCGGCGCAAAAAAACGCAAAGGCGAGTATTTTGGTCCATTCGCGAGCGCAGGGGATGTGAACCGTACGATCACGACGCTGCAACGCGTGTTTATGCTGCGCAACTGCACCGATAGTTACTTTGCCGCTCGACATCGACCATGCTTGCAATATCATATCAAACGCTGCACCGCACCGTGCGTCGGCGAGGTGACCAAAGGTGAATACGCTTTGCAAATCAGTGAGGCCAAAGAATTTATGGAAGGCAAAAGCAAGGCCATCCAAACCCGCATGGCTAAAGCAATGCAAGATGCAAGTGACGAGCAGAATTTCGAAGCCGCGGCAACCTATCGTGATCGCCTCCGCGCTCTCACCGCCATACAATCACGGCAAGATATTAACATCGAAGGTATCAGAAATGCCGACGTAATGGCCTTGATACAAATTGAAGGACGAAGCTGCGTTCAGGTTTTTTTCTTCAGGGCAGGGCATAACCACGGCAATCGGGTTTATTTCCCAAGCCATGGCGCGGATGAAAAGCAAGAAGCCATCATTGCTGCTTTTATAGCGCAATTCTACGAAAACAAGCCCATCACCAAAGAATTGATTGTCAATATTGAACCCGAAGAAAAGGCACTCTTGCAAGATGCGCTTTCGTTAAAATTGAAATCCCGTATGCAAATCACTAAACCCGTTCGCGGTGTAAAAAAACGCGTGCTCGATTTTGCGATTAATAATACGCAAGCCGCCTTGAAGCAAAATATTGCCCTAAAAGCAAGTGAGATAAAATTAATACGCGGCGTAGCGGATTGTTTAAAAATGAACGAATTGCCTAAGCGCATTGAGGTCTACGACAATTCTCACATCTCTGGCACCAATATGGTAGGAGCGATGATTGTATCTGATATGGATGGTTTTAATAAAAACGCTTATCGTAAATTCAATATAAAAACTGCCGACGCGGCCGATGATTACGGGATGATGCGCGAAGTTTTAACGCGCCGCTTTAAACGCGCGCTCGGTGATATGCCCGATATGATGGGTGATGGATGGCCAGACCTATTGCTGATTGATGGAGGGCAAGGGCAGCTCAGCGCTTGCCGCGAAGTTTTGGAAGAATGCGGCGTTTTGGATTTTCTCACACTGGTCGCGATTTCAAAAGGGCCAGATCGTAACGCGGGGCGCGAGCAATTCCATATGATTGATCGCCCTCCATTTCAATTGCCGATTGACGATCCAGTGTTATTTTACCTGCAACGCTTACGCGACGAAGCTCACCGATTTGCGATTGGTACCCATCGCGCCAGACGTACAAAACAAATAACATCCTCACCGCTTGATGCGATCTCTGGGGTTGGAGCTAAGCGCAAAAAAGCCTTGCTGCTCTATTTCGGCTCCGCTAAAGCCATCGCATCAGCAGGCATCGAAGATCTGCAAAATGTAGAAGGCATATCAAAAGCAGTCGCACAAACTATATATGACTATTTTCATTAAAACTTTGTGACGCGTTCATTAAGCGCTTTAAGACGTGCAAAAAATTATCGTAGATTCAAGCTCTTATTGGAAAAACCAAAACAAGTATTGCAGGCTTTAAAATCTCGTGATAACGTGCGCTCCTGTTTGATTATTTGCTTGATATCGTAATTAATTTGATCGGTATTTCATGGTATTCAATCAGACCAATGCATGGATAAAAGGAGTTTTTATTATGTTCCACCGCGTAAAATCTGAAGGACATGAGTCCGAAACGCAAGATAATAGCAAAAAGGATGCTCCTTATGGCACCGAAGCGCCTGTCAAAGTTGACGTTGCACCTGTAAAAAAATCACTAGAAGCAACCGCCACAATCACCAATTCAACCCCGCAAAAAAAGGATGAAAAACCCATGAGCGATCAAGATAATACAAAAAACGAAAATTCACCTGCACCGTTAATCGGCGCTGGTTATCAACGCCCTGGCCAAGCGCCAGCACGCGCAGGCGGGTATCCCGGCGCATATCCTGGTGCCATGGGAGGACGCTCAGTTTCAAACGCATCTGAATCAGATCGTCGTTTGACCATTGGACCTGGTATTACAATGTCTGGTGAGATTGAATCTTGTGATTATTTGCTCGTAGAAGGTACAGTAGAAGCCGCGCTTAAAGGCGCAAACATGCTCGAGGTCGCTGAAAGCGGCATATTCTACGGCACCGTAGAAATCGAAGAAGCCAACATTGCGGGACGCTTCGAAGGCGATATCACCGTAAGTGGTCGTTTAACAATTTCTTCCACTGGAACTGTGACAGGTTCAATTTCATATAAAGAAATCGAGATCGAAGCAGGCGCCATTTTGGATGGTAAATTAACACCATTATCAGGCAACGCGAGTACAGCTGCAAAAAAGCCGTCAGCCGTTAAGGCGGAAAACAAAGCATCTCCTAACAAAGATGCAAAGAAATCAGATAAACCCGAGGCGGCAAATAGCGATGGCGAATTATTCAGCAAAGCGGCCACCGCAGCGGAATAATCGTACAATGCGAACTGTAAAACTTGACTATATGTCATAAGTTGTATTATGGTTAGCGCATTAATTAAATGTTGAAAACATACGAGCCAGACTGAATAAGTCTGGCTCTTGTTTAGTAAGCTGACTAAAAGTGTAAAGAATATGATAAAAAAATTGAACCACAAAGCGACACCAATCATGGCGATCTTCGTCCTCATCGTGGTCTTTGCCGGCGTCAAATTTATCCGAAATGATTCACACCAAGCCCAAGCCGCAATCGGCGCAACGCTCGGCGCTGGTGTTATAGGTTCCGATGTGGAGTATTCGCTTCGTGAACGCGGCAATGTCCGCCGCGCCGTATTAAAAAACAACGCGGCTTTTCTCGATTTAAACGGCGCCCAGGTGCGCGCTATTTTAAACCAGCCTGAATTGGTGCGCCGCGATGCCCCTACAACCGTATGGCAATACAGAAACGAAGCCTGTGTGCTTGATTTATATTTCACCACCGCCGATAAAGCCACCAAAGCGCCCGTCGCCCATTATGAAATTCGTGCCCGTCAAAAAGATGCCGACACGCAAAATATGCATAAAGGCTGTATCCGTGATTTGGTTCGCGCAAACAGCGGCCCCAGATTTTTTAACTTCTCCGCGCTATACAAAAGCTAATCTAAGATAAAATCTGGAATTTTATTATCCTGCCCCGTCTTAACACCGCCCCCAGAATCATCATCCCCACGTCGCCCTAAAGATATAATTTCTTGATGGCCAGAGGGAGGTTCAATTTCAGCTAATGTTTTTAAAGCAAATATTTGTAAAGCAGATCTGACTTGACCAAGGACAATATCAAAATAGGGTATATCAAAATTTATTTCCAGCCGTTGAAGTCGCGGAACAATAATCGCTAATAATTCATGAGAATAATTCTCGCTTAAATTGGTATTGGCCATTAAAAAATAATGGCTCAATCCAATATTTTTTTCTGCGCAGTGGGGGAGCATAAATGTAGATGAGTTTTTAAAAGCTAGATCTATTCGTTCTTCTCTGGGCATGACTCTATATCTCAATCAGCGAAATAGTTTGTTGTACACTAACCGCATCGCCCTCATTCGTTATCAATTCAGTGCCTTTGAGGACTTTCAAAATTTCGGAGCATAATGGTGATAATTTTTCAAAATCAGTCCTCTGAAAATCAAGATTCGCCTCCACTAAAAGGTCATAAGCTGCGCTTAACATCAAGGCGGGCAACTCTTCTAATGTATCTGTATTAGCGCTTAAGCAATAATCCGAGCCTTCTATATTTAAAAACTCGCTATAAGGTAAAATATATCCCTGCGCGGCATTGCTGTAAATAACTTGTATATTCTTTGGATCAATCATAAAATTATATAGTCATATAATGCGCGCATTGACAATAAAAATTTACAAAACCTTATCCGTAAACGCACATAAATCCGCTACCACGCACGCTCCACATTCGGGTTTGCGCGCTTTACAAGTATATCGCCCGTGTAAAATCAACCAATGATGCGCATAAAGCATATATTCATCAGGTACCACTTTAACCAACGCGGCCTCCACTTGATCGGGGTTTTTGCCTTTGGCCAAACCCGTGCGGTTTGATACACGGAAAATATGCGTATCGACCGCCATCGTATGCTGACCGAATACAACATTGTGCACGACATTGGCCGTCTTGCGCCCCACACCCGGCAGGCGGATAAGCGCATCTCGCGTATCTGGCACAACCCCGCCGAACTCATCAATCAAAATTTGCGCCATCGCAATCACATTCTTGGCTTTATTGTTATAAAGCCCAATGGTCTTAATATGTGCTTTCAATCCCTCCAACCCTAAATCCAACATTTTCTGGGGCTTATCAACGATTTGAAACAAATCTTTAGTCGCGCGGTTCACTCCCACATCGGTCGCCTGCGCCGATAAAGTAACGGCAACCAAAAGCGTATAAGCATTTGTCCACTCCAAATCACTTTTCGGCTCAGGCTCTTGCGCACGCAGACGTTTGAAAAACTCGTGAATGTCATTTTTTTTCATCGCAATATGTGCCTTGTCGTTTGGTTGGCGTCCACTATAATCATGACATGACATTAAATATACGCACCACAATTAAAACCCCTAAAATTTTCGATGGCCTGCACATCAAGCATGGAAATTGCGAGAGCGATGCAGGCATGCTCCATATTGCCTTTACCGCACACGGCTTGTGTTGGTTGGGGTTTGAGGAGACGGAAATAAATAGCCGCTATTTAATGAAAAAACGTTTCGCAGGGGCGCATTTCACCGAGGATAACGCCGCCGCACAAGCATGGAGCACGCGCATAACTCATGCATGGTCAGGCGTGGATGTGGAGGAAATTAATCTGGATTTATACGGCACAGCATTTCAAATATCGGTGTGGAAAGCATTGCTCAAAATCACCAACGGCAAAACCAAAAGCTACGGCGATGTCGCGCTTGATATTGGGAAAAAGAAAAATGCCGCCCGCGCGGTTGGCGGCGCAGTTGGAAGCAACCCAATCTCTATCCTCATCCCCTGTCACCGCGTTATTCAACATAACGGAAATTTCGAAAATTACCTCTGGGGCAGCGCGAAGAAAAAAAACCTCCTCGGCGCGGAAGGTGTTTTATAAAAGTTCTCATTGAAAAATGCTCGCTTCCAATTCCGTCATACCACGGTTTAACCGCGGTACCCATGGACTCCGTGATCAAGTCACGGAGTGACGATGTGAAAAAAGCTTGTAAAATAGCCCGATCATTACTTTTATTACGTTTTATAAATCGTTAGAATAAAGGCTCAAACTAAAACAAAAAGCGCAGCATTATTAACCATGGTTTTCGCCGATCCCAACCAACTAAACAAACAAAGCTCCCCCGCCGATAGCGCCTTTCGCATGGGGAAAATGAAAGCAGGGCAGGGCGATTTCGCTGGCGCAATCACGCACTATGAATACGCCATAAACGAGGATCCCCAACACCACCAAGCCTTCGCGGCAGGAGGGGAAGCGTTTGTAAAACTCAAACAATATCTCCCCGCCGCCGATTGCTTTGCCTGCGCAATCAAAATCAAACCCGATAGCCTATATTATAAACGCCGCTTTATATTCGCCGTCGAAGGCTTCAAATTAACTCAACACAACGACAATATCGCCGATATCGCCCTCAAATGCCTCACCACGCCAAACCTGAACCATATGGACTTGCGAACCCTGTGGATGTCATACTTGGAGCTGAACAAGGATTTTTCCAAACTATGTGATGCCGCCAGCCGTGGTGATTACACACAATTTAAAACGCAATGCGCCGCCTTCAACGACCAAAGCTTTATCGTCGATGATTTGTTTATCGAGGGGCTAAAGCGAATCGTGGTCCCCAATATGCGTTTTGAAAAATGTCTGACGGCGCTACGCCGCAGTCTACTTGAAATGAAAATCAATATCTCTGCCAAACACCAAAAACGTTTAAAAGCCGCCCTCGCGCATTATTGCCACCGCGTGGATTACATCTTTAACATCACTGATGATGAGCAAACATTATTGGATAATTGCAAAGACCAGCTTCTCAAGGCCTGCTATGCACGCCCCAAAACCTCAACGGGCGATGAGCAAACTGATGCGCTACTAATCACGCAAGCGCAAGAATTAACCAAAATAGCGGACAACATAGAAGCGATTGTCCCAATCAAAAACAACATATCCAAAAACGTCCAAGCCATGTATGAAGCTTATCCCTACCCACGCTGGGGTAGTTTTGACGAGCACATCAAAGATGAAGGCATCGAAGGCGCGCTGATCGGCAAGGAAGCGCAAATCCTCGTCGCAGGATGCGGCACAGGACAAGAAGCCATTGAGCTTGCTCATGTATTTCCCAACGCCAAAATCCTCGCCATAGATCTCAGCCGCCAAAGCCTTGCATATGGCATATACAAAGCCAATGCGCTAGGTATTAAAAACATCACATTTAAACATGGTGATATTCTCGCGCTCGGCACGCTTGAAGCACTTAAAGGTAAATTTGACTACATCGCCTCATCGGGTGTACTCCACCATATGCAAGACCCGCTCGAAGGCTGGCGTGTGCTTGAAACATTGCTCAAACCACGCGGTCTTATGCGCATCGCTCTCTACAGCGAGATCGCACGCGAAGGCATAGCCCAAGCCCGCACCGCAATAAAATCGCATGATCTCAAACCCAATGACAATGACATCCGCTATTTCCGCAAGAACGCCCAAACATTGGTAGGCAGTGAAACGCAGGCATATTTACAAAAATTCCGCGATTATTATTATATGCCCGAATGCTGTGATTTGATTTTTCACGTCCAAGAACATCGCTTTACCCTGCCGCAAATTGAAAACGCGCTCGATACTCTGGGATTAGATTTCCTAAAATTCTATCTCCCCGTTGATGATTTACAAGCCTATAACGAGGAATTCCCAAACGACAATCTCGCCCGTAATTTAAAAAACTGGGATAATTTCGAACACAATAACCCCCGCACATTCATCAGCATGTACCGCTTTTGGTGCAGGAAGAGTTAAAGATCAAGTACATCGCGCATCGAATATAGCCCATTCTCGCACCCTTCCAACCATGCCGCCGCTTGCAAAGCGCCACGGGCATAGAGCGCGCGATTATTAGAGATATGAGACAATTCAATCCGCTCTCCCGCGCCGTAGAAAAAAGCCGTATGCTCACCCACAACATCGCCGCCGCGCGCAACGGAAAATCCAATGCTGCCCGCCTCGCGTTCCCCCGTAATGCCATCACGCGCGGTCACTTTTACATCGTCAAGCGCTACACCGCGCCCCTTTGCCGCCGCTTGTCCAATAGCCAGCGCCGTGCCCGAAGGCGCATCAATCTTATGTTTGTGGTGGCTTTCAAAAATCTCAATATCCCACGCATCGCTTTCAAGCGCCGCCGCCGCCTTTTCTACCAAAGCCAGCAATAAATTCACGCCTACACTCATATTCGCCGCATATAAAATGCGTGTGTTTTTAGCGTAGTCTGTGAGTTTTTTCTCCTGCGCCGCACTCATCCCCGTCGTACCTATGATAAGCGATTTGCCCATCTTCGCAGCCATAGCCGCATGTTCCATCGTCGCATCGGGGCGAGTGAAATCAATCACGCAATCGGCACGATCAAATAATTCTTGCGCGTTATCTGTAACAAAAAAATCATCCCGTATCTTATCTTTTTCAGCAAGATCACGAACCGTTCCTCCTGCCAATGAAAATTTTGACCACGCACCGCTCAATAATTCATCCACCAGTAACGCTCCAACACGACCACTGCATCCGGCAACACCTATTTTCATGATCTATCCTTTAACTTTTACGACTATATCGATCCACAACTTGCTGTAATTCATCATATAAAAAATCACTAAACGGTAGAGATATTCTATCGCTTCTCGCCGCCAAAAGCATCGCATTTAAATCGCCAATAACAAACCAGCGCACATCAAAAGGCAGATCGCTTTTGGTGATTAATATATCAAAATCTTCGACACCGCATTGTGAGATTAAGCTCTGGCAGGTTTGATCCAACTCATGCTGGCCCATGCCATTTTCCATCAACGAAAGGCCAATGCTAGAATATTGTTCTGCAATTTCGGCCAAATCAGGCGGCAAGCCGCTTACATAACCAAACGAAATTTTCACGCCTGTTTTCTTATCCACAAAGCTTTTGCCAATAATGGAATCGTTGAAATTCAAAGAGGTGAGGGGCGTATCAGCAGCCATGAGACACGCGCCTAATCTTTTAAATCATTCCAAAGTTCTTTAACTTTGGTGAAAAACCCATCCGCTTCGGGCGAATGATGACCGCTCTTGTCTTTGGCAAAATCCTTATCCAGCTCTTTAAGTACATCTTGCTGTTTTTTACTGAGATTGACTGGCACTTCGACAAAAGTTTCAATATATAAGTCGCCTTTAGCCGATGAGCTAAGAACACTCATACCCTTACCTTTGAGGCGGAATTGCTGTCCCGTTTGTGTGCCCGCAGGAATGGATACTTTCGTGGTTTTTCCCTCAATGGTGGGCACTTCCACATCGCCGCCCAGCGCGGCTTTCGTAACCGTGATCGGCACACGGCAAAATAAATTCGCCCCATCGCGCTTAAATAATTTATGGGGTTTTACAGCAATCAATACATAAAGATCACCCTTACCGCCGCCTTGAATACCAGCCTCACCTTCGCCTGTTAAGCGAATACGGCGTCCAGTATCAACACCCGCAGGAATTTTAATTTTCAATGTTTTATTTTTACGCACGCGTCCCTGTCCATGACAGACTTTACACGGGCTTTTGATTATTCGGCCCGCACCGCCGCAAGTCGAACATGTGCGCTCAACTGTAAAAAACCCTTTTTGCTGACGAATGCGTCCTGCACCACCGCATGCCGAGCATGCACTCGCTTCTGTGCCTTCTTGCGCGCCCGAACCTTGACAATTATCGCAAGTATCATTGATGGGCACTTTGATCTGTTCTTCTTTGCCTGCGTAGGCTTCTTGAAGGTAGATCTCTAGAGTGTACTGTAAATCAGAACCACGTTGTGCCCCGCCTCTGCCGCCACCGCCGCGACCGCCCATAAATTCACCGAACATATCTTCAAATATGTCGTTCATGTTGCCGCCGCCAAAGCCGCCACCGCTGCCGCCAAAACCACCTGCGCCAGCCATACCGCCAGACCCGTCAAACGCACCCGATCCAAAACGATCAAATGCCGCGCGTTTCTGCTCATCTTTTAAAATGTCATACGCTTCGCTGATCTCTTTGAATTTGGCTTCTGCAGTTGCATCCCCCTTGTTTTGATCAGGGTGATATTTCATCGCCATTTTGCGATATGCTTTTTTGATTTCGTCCGCAGTTGCGGATTTGTCCACACCCAAAATTTTGTAAAAATCTTTACTCATGATGTGTGTCCATTATGTCCGTTGTGACCATCTGTTTTTTGTGGCCAGAAAATTTCACCAATCTGGCTGAAAAAACCGCGTTTATTAGGGTTTGTATTGTCATTCCCCGCCTTCATGCGCAAGGTGCGATTATATTTCTTTCGCGCTTCCATGGTCTTCAAATGCGCATAAGCCTCGTTAATTATACGAAAACGCAATTCCGCCATTTTGCGGTTTTGCGGATTATGATCGGGATGAAATTGTTTGGCTAAAACATGATAAGCACGTCGTATTTCGTTATCGCTGGCTTGCGGCGAAACACTAAGAACTTCGTAATAGGATATTTTGTTAATCACAGCGCGGTAAAATCCCTAATCATTTAAAATACAAAAAACGTCATTGCAAAGATGTTGGTACACCAAATCCTCGCAATGACGCAAATATTTTATTTTAAGCAGATTTTTTCTTGCCTGAATCCGCGTCTTCATCTTCATCGACAATTTCAAGGTCGATAATATCGTCATCATCATCGGCTTTATTATCAGCGGCATCTGAAGAATCGCCAGCATCTTCGGCGGCCTGTTCTTCTTGTGATTTTCGATACATAATCTCACCCAATTTCATCGAAGCTGATGAAAGCGCCTCTGTCTTGGATTTAATATCTTCAATATCATCACCTTCAATTGCAGTTTTTAATTCATCAATAGCGGTTTTCACATTGTTTTTTTCCTCATCAGGAAGCTCAGATCCATGATCCTCCAATGATTTTTCCGTCATGTGAATCGTGCCCTCCGCGACATTTTTCGCCTCTACGGCTTCACGCTTTTTCTTGTCTGAATCCGCATTGGCTTCGGCATCTTTAACCATTTTGTCGATATCATCATCGGATAATCCACCGCTGGCTTGAATGCGAATTTGTTGCTCTTTGTTCGTCGCCTTATCTTTGGCCGAAACATTAACAATCCCGTTTGCATCAATATCGAATGTCACTTCAATTTGTGGAATACCACGTGGGGCAGGGGGAATGCCAAGCAGGTCAAACTGCCCAAGCAATTTATTATCCGCTGCCATATCACGCTCCCCTTGGAAAACGCGAATGGTCACAGCATTTTGATTATCCGCCGCCGTAGAATAAGTCTGCGATTTTTTCGTAGGAATAGTCGTGTTGCGATCAATCATACGTGTAAACAATCCGCCTTCGGTTTCAATCCCAAGCGACAACGGCGTAACATCAAGAAGCAAAACATCCTTAACGTCACCTTGTAATACTCCGCCCTGAATCGCCGCACCATCTGCAACAACCTCATCAGGATTAACGCCTTTATGAGGTTCTTTACCGAAATAATCCTTAACGGTTTCAATGACCTTTGGCATACGGGTCATCCCGCCAACCATAATCACATCATCAATCTCGGAAGGTTTAAGCCCGGCATCTTTCAACGCCTTTTTCACTGGATCAATGGAGCGCTTGATCAAATCTTCAACCAAGCTTTCCAATTTCGCACGGCTCAACGTCACTTGTAAATGCTTAGGCCCATCGGCGTCAGCAGTGACAAACGGTAAATTCACTTCAGTTTGTGAAGTTGATGATAACTCAATTTTCGCTTTTTCTGCCGCTTCTTTTAGGCGTTGCAACGCAAGCTTGTCCTTACGCAAATCAATACCGTCTGATTTTTTAAACTCGTCAGCCAAATAATCAATGATGCGCAAATCAAAATCTTCCCCACCAAGGAACGTATCCCCGTTCGTGGATTTAACTTCGAATACACCGTCACCAATTTCAAGAACGGAAACGTCAAACGTACCACCACCAAGGTCATAAACCACGATTATGCCGTGTTCTTTTTTATCCAAACCATAAGCCAAAGCCGCTGCTGTTGGCTCATTGATAATGCGCTCAACGTCCAATCCGGCAATTTTACCAGCATCTTTAGTCGCTTGACGTTGTGAATCATTGAAATAAGCAGGAACAGTGATAACGGCTTTGGTGACTTTCTCACCCAAAAAGTTTTCCGCTGTCTCTTTCATTTTTTGTAAAACCATAGCCGCGATCTGTGATGGCGCATATTTTTCACCATCAATTTCTACCCACGCATCACCATTGTCACCTTCAACAATGTTAAATGGCGCTTTGCTCGCCATTTCTTGCACTTGCTTGTCTTTAAACGGACGACCGATCAAGCGCTTAATTGCGTAAACAGTGTTAGCAGGATTAGTCACAGCCTGTCGCTTTGCAGGTTGACCAACTAATTTTTCATTACCTTTTGTAAAAGCCACCATCGAAGGGGTGGTGCGCGTACCTTCAGAATTTTCGATAACGCGAGGTTCTTTGCCATCCATAATGGCAACACAGGAATTGGTGGTTCCTAAATCAATACCAATAATTTTGCTCATTTTTATCTCCTTATGTAAGCAAGATGTTTGCCCAATTTTATTGAGCCAAGTGAAGGCCACAAATCACAAATGTATTTATATACATTTTGTTCCCAATGACCAGTGCAAAACCCAAAAAATCAGCGTTTTCCAATAAAAAAGCCCGTTTTTCACAGCGCTTCATATTTACTAATATAATTTCACTGTCAATTTGTTCAAGAGGTTTCGAAGGAAAAATGTTTGCACCATTGTATGTAAAATGATATGTTGGGCACATGACACAAACTATGTACAAATTATTAGATCAACAAGCCTATAATACAAGGTTTGCATATTGGCGTACGCTTGCAGAAAGTCTGATTAAGCATCATGGCGGTGACGTCGGCACGGAACTAGTTAACAAATTTAATGGCTACGGGTGTGATGAGATGCAAATAACCTCAGACACATGCGCTAGTTATGTGCCATATTTAGCGTCAAAAAATAATATGGCAATCACAAACACGGTTATGTATGGACGCAGAAGTTTGGCGAATGCTTTAGATTTTTCGCTTTTTATGGCGCATGAGCGCATTCACGCTGTTCAATTTAATAAAGCGGATATTTTTTATAATTTCCCTGCCGCAACCTCTGCGTTTAATTTTGAAAAATATCAGATATATTCCCCCGCATCGTATGTCATGCTTATTCAAACATTGGAAATTGATGCATATGGTAAAGCGTCTATGATTGTGTCTGATATCGCGTCGATGGATGAAATACCTATGTACTCGGGATCATTTGCTTATAATGACGTAATGGGCTACCAAGCGGCACATGAAAAACTTGCAAATACGTCTGGGATAGAAAACGTGTTATATACTTCGGGGTTTATAACCTTGGAAAATCATATGCAGAAACAGGCGTGTTATAAACCCAGAGCCACATTGCAGCGTTATATTGCACAGATGCCAAATATCGAAGCGTCTAACGTGGAAATTGTCCGCCTCTCCCATGCCGACATTCACAAAATCGCCGGCGCTATCGGCCCAGATTGGTACACGGCGGTAAAGCACGACGAGGATAAGCCGCTAAACCCCCGTGAGGCGCTATTTTTAAAAATGGATAAGGATGAGGAGCGCATGCTAAACCGACTAAACGCGCAGCTCGGTATCACCAACGAAGAAGATCTCCCGACTTTGCAGGATTTTGAGAGATAACAATTCTTTAAACGATACTGCTACTGAACGGATTTTTAAGAGCCGCTGGTACAAACACCAATGCTTAAAAGTTTTTCTTTGCCACCATAACGGTATTTTAGCCGCCATAACTTCGAAGTACTTTTATGGAGTTGTGAGAATATCTGTGGAGAAGAAAATGGTGGGTGGTACAAGGATTGAACTTGTGACCCCTTCCGTGTCGGGGAAGTGCTCTACCGCTGAGCTAACCACCCATGAGA
>JBBKXA010000030.1:0-63460 GCA_037969235.1 Bdellovibrionales bacterium
CATTGGAGAGTGTGTGAATTTGAACGTCCATTGTGAATTTTCCCTGTTTGTTATGTGTATAATTATGTTTTTTTATGATTATGTTCTTTTTAAAGTGTACGCCGTGCGAGGGCAAGCCATAAAAAATATAAAAATACGCAGCAAATGCTTGACAATATCTTTGAATTGCCGCATAAACGCGTCTTAATTGTATTTTTACGGAGTATTGCAATGGCGAAGTCCACATTTGTTAAAGTCAGATTAGAGAGCGAAGCGGGAACGGGTTACCGTTATTACGCTAAGCGTTCGACTCGCGCGGAATATAAACTGCGTAAGAAAAAGTTTGACCCTTGGGCGACACACCCTGAAACTGGTAAGCGCGGCGCGCATGTTTATTTTGTAGAGAAGAAACTTCCTCCTCATAAAAAATAGACATTATTTTATATTTTTATATAAAGCGCCCTTTGAAGAAAGTGGCGCTTTTTTGTTGTTATATACTTATTACTATGTCATCCCGAGCATAGCCGAGGGATCTGATCAAATACCAGATCTCTCCTTGCGTTGCGCTTAGTCGAGATGACAGAAATGAAAAAGAAAAACCATGTTTGAAAAAAAACACAAATATAAACTCGATTATACGCCTAACCCCGCCATTCCGCGGGGGTTGATTGCGTATATTAAAATGGTGGTTGCGCGTAATCCGCGTATGTGGGTGTTTTTTATTGTTACCGATATTTTGCACGGCATTCGCTACCCTCTTGCGTTTTATTTTATGGGGCAAGTCGTTGATGAGCTTACCGCAATCCCTGAAGGGACGCGCGATATTCCGCTTGAGGTTTGGCATTATACGGCGGCGATTTTCGTTGTGCTGTTCATAGGGGAGTTGGCGCATGCCATTCCGCATTACTGGACTTTTGATTGGTGGAAGCGAGCGCGGGGCGAGTTGCGCTCGGATATGCTGGCGTACACAATGAACCATTCATTCACCTATTTCCAAGACCATTTCGCGGGATCTTTAGCGCGCAAAGTATCGGAAGGTATTGAAAAGGGTTTGATGCTGTCGGAGCAACTGCGCTGGCAGATTTTATTGCCGTTGATCGGCATGAGCACGGCAGGATTTGTTTTGCTTGAAGTATCACCTTATTACGGGATGGCGGTGATTGGATTTATCGCGATTATCATCGCGCCGATTTTGCTGAAAATTAAAAAGCTTATGGTGAAGTCACGACAATATGCAGATAGCTGCTCTGCGGTTTCTGGACAAATTGTTGATAGCCTGTCCAATATTGCGTCGGTTAAATCTTACGCGCGGGAAGCGCAGGAGATGAGCGAGCATACGCGCGTTACCGAAGCGCAAATGATTGCGTGGCACAAAATGTTGCGGGTATTTTTATTGCTCGATAATTACCGTCGCTCAACTCTGGTGTTGTTTGGCAGCGGGATGATGGTGGCGTGTATATTGGGCTGGCAACACGGTTTGCTGACGCTCGGTGATATTGCCACGATCATGGGCATATCCTTTAGCTTTACCGCCAATGCTTGGCATTTGAGCAACGGGATTATACATGTGGCGGAAAGTATGGGGTATTTGAATGACTCCCTGACGACGCTTATTAATCCGCATCATGTCACCGATGTTAAAGGTGCTACTGTTTTAAAAGTGCCCAAAGGTGAGATTGTATTTAATAAAGTTGATTTCCGTTATGATGCGTTGGGTGTGTTTAACAAGCTTGATCTGGTTATTCCCGCTACACAACGTGTTGGGCTAATTGGTGAGAGCGGCGCGGGGAAATCTACTTTTATCAATTTGCTTCAGCGTTTCTTTGATATTGATGGCGGAGAGATTCGCATTGATGGGCAAAATATCGCGCATGTCACGCAGAACTCTTTGCGCCAAAATATCGCGATTATCCCGCAAGATACGGCGTTGTTTCACCGCACGATCATGGAAAATATCCGTTATGGTTGCCTTAGCGCTAGCGACGATGAAGTTATGGAGGCCGCGCGTCAAGCCTGTGCTTTTGATTTCATCACGAGCTTGCCTGATGGGTTTAACACGATGGTCGGGGAGCGCGGGGTTAAGTTGTCGGGTGGTCAGCGCCAGCGGGTTGCGATTGCGCGTGCGATTTTGAAAGACGCACCGATCCTGATTTTGGATGAGGCGACTTCGGCGCTCGATAGTGAAAGCGAACAACAAATTCAAGAAGCGCTCAATGTGTTGATGCAAGGTAAAACCGTGATTGCGGTTGCGCACCGCTTGTCGACTATTAACCGTTTTGATCGTTTACTGGTGATGGATGACGGCGCAATCATAGAAGATGGCACGCATGCCGAGCTTACGACTTTGGACGGTGTATATAATAAACTCTGGGCGTTACAATCTGGCGGGTTTTTGCCGAAGTGAGGCACAGTCTAGATTCTTTTCGCCATTGTGAGCTTTCTTAGTCGAAACAATCTACAAATATGTTCGAAGCATATAGATTGCCTCGGTGCAAGAGCACCTCGCAATGACGTTAAAACACTACTCCACAGTTGCGCGTTCGAAGATTTCGTATTCGTCGGGTAGTAATTTGCCTTTGTCTTCAAACACTACGCAATTGCGGCCGCTTTCTTTGGCGATATAGAGTTGCTTGTCGGCGCGCTCTAAGATCTCCTGCACGGTGTGTTCTTGTTCAAACCCGATAATTGCGCCGCCAATTGATGTCGTAATAATGAGTGGGCCGCTTTCAAGACCAAGATCAAATGCGGTGTCGGCGATTGCACGGCGTAGGCGCTCGGCGATCATATAGGTACGGCGTTTTGATACGTCAGGCAGAACAGCGACAAATTCCTCACCGCCCAAACGTGCCACCAGATCAAAGCTTCGCAAGTCATCCATCAGGCGCTGCGCAAAAATTTTGAGCGCTTCGTCGCCTGCTTTGTGACCGTGGGTGTCGTTGACTGGTTTAAAATGGTCAATATCCAAAATCATAATGGCGAGTGCTTTTTTACTCTCGCGATTGCTTTTAAGCATTTTGTCCAGATGCACCTCAAGATAGCGGCGGTTATAGAGGCTGGTTAGGCTGTCTGTGAGGGCCATCGACAAGCTAACCTCGAAAGATGCGCGCAGACGTTCTTGGAAACGTTTGCGGCGAATTTGGGTGCGGGTGCGCGCCAACATTTCGCTTTTTTCGACGGGGCGCAGAATGTAGTCATGCGCGCCAATCTCTAGGCCATGAACAACGCGCTTCATTCCCGCAGGGTCACTCACCATCAATAACGGCAGAGCCCGCGTTGCGTCATTTGATTTGAGATGGGAGCACAGGCGCAGACCATCTTCGTTTTCCAAATCAAGACTGACCACAACCATATCATAATTATTTTTGCCGATAAGCTCCATTGCGCGTGCGCCTGTATCGGCGCTTGTGACATGATGTTGGTCGGGGCGCAGAGCGTCTTGCATTTTGGTTAGCTCGTAATCCTTATCTTCGATGATAAGGATTTCTGCCTTATCGGAAGGTTGCTTCATCGCGATGAGCGCATCGTCTACGACACCGAGTTGGGAGGCAGTATTTTCACGGATGCGCCATTCATCGGTCGACATTTTCAATCGCACCAACGAGCGCACACGCGCCATAAGCGCGGTGTCATCAATTGGTTTACTGAGAAAATCATCTGCGCCAGCTTCTAAGCCTCGCACTTTATCTTGGACGTCGGTTAATGCGGTGACCATCACCACGGGAATATGTGCGGTATCGGGGTCGTCTTTGATGCGGGTGCAGACTTCGAAGCCATCCATGCCGGGCATCATCACATCGAGCAGCACCATATCGGGGCGGTCTTTTTTGACCTTGCGCAATGCTTCTTCACCGTTCATAGCGGTCAACACTTCGTAATATTCGCTGCTGAGCTTGGCTTCGAGCAACTTTACGTTCGGTAATATATCATCGACAACTAAAATTCGTGCGGACATTCGGCTCTCTTATAAATAACTTTGAATTACTTCGATGAAGTTGACGACCGAAATGGGTTTGGAAATATAGTCTTCGCACCCGCCTTCACGGATTTTCTGTTCATCACCTTTCATCGCAAACGCGGTTACGGCAATGACGGGGATCGATTTCAATTGCTCATCGGCTTTTAACCACTTGGTCACTTCTAGGCCCGATACTTCGGGTAATTGGATATCCATGAGGATAAGATCGGGCATTCTTGCGCGCGCGATCTCCATGACATTTCGTCCGTCATTGGTTTCGATCGTGGCGATATTATGTGCCTCAAGCAAATCTTTGAACAATTTCATATTGAGTTCGTTGTCTTCGACGATCAGAACGGTTTTGGTCATTGGCGCCTATATTTTGTGATACGTTAACAGGTTATAAAAAGCCGATTGGTGTATGTGAATTTTTATTAAGTCAGTCTATCATAATATGTGTTTATTGCTAAAACCTTAATTCACATTCTTTTAATTTTCAAAACTGTGTTTTTTATCTTTTGTGCCCTCATTGGCAGGACTGTCACAGATGTTTTCTGTTGGCTCCAAAGCAATAAGTTTTTGGGTGAGTGTGAAATCTTTATACTCGATTGTCGTGTCGCCGACGACGCTGTTGGGAAAGAACGCCAGACTCATTTCATAATCTGCGGTGGTTTCTTCGCTGCTTGAAGGGAAGAACGCGAGCTGTACTTCGTGTATATCATCACTCACTAATTCGGGATTTATCGCGGCTCTGTGTTTTAGATCAGGGGTAATGCGATCACCGATAAAGGCATTGACTTGAACGGGTCCGTCTTCGTCACTGCCGTCAAAAATTGTGGCATTAAAAAATTTGTTTTTTTCCTGTAATGCGTTGGCCACAGCCATGGAATGGGCGATAGGGAATAACGTGCCGGATGGCAAATCATATTTCAGGCTTTCAGGCTTGGTGAAAATCGCTTCACCGCCTTGTTCGGTTATATTGGCGCTGCCTCTGATTTCTTCGAACACTTCGCTATCACGCGTGCGCTGGGATGCGAAGTTTAGGCTTTTGCCGTCAAAGGTTTCGTAAGTTGTAAAATTACTGGTCATGCGCATTGGTGCGATGTCAGCATATTCGTAATACATATTGAAACGATGGTTTGACACCCACGCGTCACACCCTTTTTTCCATTCATAATACATCTGTCCAGAGATGTTCATGATTTGCGAACCCGCACGAGCAGAGGTTAATTTTATTTCGTACAACGCCTTATGGGGAATAAATGCGGTATCAATCGCGAGGGCGGGTTGCGATACAGACATTAATCCAACAAATAAATAGATAAAACGCATATGCACCTTATGTAATATCTCACTAAATTTAGCGTTATCGTAGCATGCCTGCGCGATAAATGCGGCACTTAAAAAATTTATGATGCGGTAAAACCTGCCTATATTTGCATATTTTTCCTTGCGTACATCTTAACAAAAAGTGAAAATTTTAAACCAAGACTCTGATTTAAAACGCTTTAATCGTTTTTCATGCTGGCATGGAATTCGCAAGGATTATTATATATCACCACATTTGACACAAAGCGTAAGGATTAAAAACATGAAAACGGGTATAAAAGAACCACAGATACAAAGCCAAAATGACGCTGTGATTAATCATGCAAGCGCCCATGCACATATTTTAAAGGATGCACGCAATTCTGCGCGTCAACAATATAGCGACGAACACGCCAGCATTATGCTGCGCCGTGCACAAGATAAAATCTTAGAACAAGAAGCGCGATTGAGAGTGTTTGAAGATATTTGCGAGATTGATTCGCTCACAGGCTTGATGAATCGCAAAGGCTTTATCAAGGCGCTTAAGCGCGATATTGATCGTGTTAACCGTTTCAAAAGCCAAGGCGGGTTGCTCATCATGTTTAATTTCGAAAATTTGCACACATTGCGTAAACAGTATGGGCAGGATGCCGCTCATCATGCGCTTGCGCTTATTGCTGATACGCTGGAACAAGAAGTGCGAGTGATGGATATTGTCGCGCGGGTTCAAGAGGATGAATTTGTTTTGTTATTTACGGATACTGATATGCAACATGTATTGACAAGATTGCAGAATATGGCTTTGCGTTTAAATCGTATTTCTTTGAAGTGGAAGGATATTGATATCCGATTGAGCTTGAGCTTAGGTTTAAAAAGTTATAACGCCGGATCGAGTGCAAACCGCATTTTCGAAGACGCGCATGTTGATTTGGAACGTAATCGCAAACAAGCTGAAACAGCGTTTGCTTAATATTTTTAAGTGTTTTCTTGTCTTTTAAATCCGCTAGCGATCAAATATTGTTCGCTTGATTCTTTGCGGCTGGCTGGGGGTTTCATGTGTTTGATGCTGGTGAAATCTTTTTTTATTTCCGCGAGAAGAGTGTTTTGTGCGCCGCCTTGGCGAACTTTGGCTACAAATAATCCGCCTGGTTTTAAAACTTCGATGGCGAAATAATAGGCGGCTTCGACGACCGCCATAATGCGCAAATGATCGGTTTGCCTGTGGCCTGTCGTGTTGGGCGCCATATCGGACAAAACGGCATCCGCAAGTCCATCGTCGTTATATTGAGAAATCATAGCCTTGAGCCGATCAGGCGCATCGTTATCCATGAAATCCATCTGAATGGCGTCCATATCCGCCATTTCATCCATTTCCAGCAGATCAATCGCAATGACTTGCGCCCCGTGCGCGGTGGCGACTTGAGACCATCCTCCGGGCGCGGCGCCCAAATCAACAATCACTTGTCCATCACGCAGAAAATTGAGTTTTTCATTCATTTCGATTAATTTGAAAGCGGCGCGCCCGCGATAGCCCTCTTTATTGGCGCGCTCGACATATGGATCATTGAGCTGACGCTTAAGCCAAGCGGTTGATGCGGTTTTGCGCCCTTTGGCGGTTTTAACTTTTTGTTTTGGTCCTTCGCGTTTCATAAGAGCATCACTATCATAGAAACGAACAATGCGCTAAAAAATAATGAAATGGTCCATGCCATGAAAATCGCATTTTCGGACTTGGGCGAATATACAGCCAGCGCAGTATAAATAAGGAAAAACACAATATAGACCGCCTGCCCTCGCGCCATGACATGCGATTGAAGCAGAGGCAAGATGCCGTGTGCGTATGCTGTGCTGACCATCAACTCCACCTGCATACGTAACATAATCATGCATCCGATAAAAAAACCGACAGTGATTGCGCGCTGATATTTATGCACGACCAATAATGCGAGCGGCAGGAAGATGACATCCACCCATTGAAGAAGAAAATTCATGACTTATCTTTTTTGTTCATTCATAATTAAAGCTTATCATGACGCAAAATGTTGCCCAATTCAAAATAATCATTTTCTTCGCTCTTATGGGCGTGATGGCACTTATCGTTTCTCATGTTGCGTATGCGCAAGGCCGGGCAACAACCGTAATCCGCGACACTGAAATTGAACATATCTTGGGTGAGTGGGCGGATCCTTTGCTCAGCGCGTCGGGGATTGGCCGCAAAAGTGTTAATTTGATTTTGGTGCAAAGTAATGAGGTGAATGCGTTTGTTGCGGGAGGAGCGAATTTATTTTTATATACAGGATTAATTAATCGCAGTGAAAATGCAGGCGAAGTGATCGGCGTTATGGCGCATGAGATGGGGCATATTGCGGGCGGTCATTTGATTAAATCACGCGAAGCGATGGAGCGTGCATCTTATGAAAGCATTTTGGGTACGGTTTTGGGTATCGGCGCGGCAATCGCAACGGGTAATGGCGGCGCAGGAACTGCTATCATTGCAGGCTCGCAAAACTATGCGCAGAGCAATTACCTATCTCATAGCCGCGTTAATGAATCCAGCGCCGACCAAGCGGCGTTTAGTTATATTTCTGGGGCGCAAATCAATCCTTCTGGTCTCAAGAGCTTTCTAGAGAAAATGGAAAGTCAGGAATTATTGCCGGCAAGCCAACAAAGCGAATATGTACGCACCCACCCTATTACTCGTAATCGCATAGGGGCTATGGATTCTTTGCTTGAACGCAGTATTTATAAAGACAAGCCTTTACCCGCAGAATGGAATGAACAACATGCGCGTATGAAAGCTAAGTTGCTCGGCTTTATCTCGCCTGAGCAAGTGGCTTATAGCTATGGCAGTGAAGATCAATCCATTGCGGGGCAATATGCACGGACAATAGCAGCTTATCGACTAAATGATATTCCAACCGCATTGCGCGGCATTGATGAATTGATAAAGGCCGAGCCTGATAATCCTTATTTCCATGAGCTTAAAGGGCAAATGCTGGTGGATTTTGGACGTGTCGAAGAAGGATTGCCGTCATATGAAACTTCGGTGAAACTTATGCCTGATGCACCATTATTAAGGATTTCGCTTGCGCATGCCTTGATGCAGGACGAGAATAATACACAAAAACTGCGTGAGGCGGTTACGCATCTGGAGCGTGCATTAATCAAAGAACAACGCAACAGCCGCGCACATCGATTGATGGCCACGGCGCAAGGTCGTTTGGGTCACGAGGATATTGCCAAGCTGCATTTGGCCGAAGAAGCGGTGTTACAAAACCGCCTGCCTTACGCTAAAGCGCAAGCGAGTGCCGCACTTAAAAATTTCAAAGCTGGCAGTCCAGAATGGATACAGGCTAAAGATGTTCTGAATTATATTGCCATTGCGGAGTTGAAAAAGTAACCAAAATGCACTTGGATACGAATTTACTTCAAAACCTGTTAATATCGTTTACACTGTCATGCACAAATCAAAACAATCATTTTTAAGGAGAATCTATGCCTCGTACTTTTAAAACCACTTTATTGACCACCGCCGCACTCATCAGCATGGGTAGCGTTTCCGCTTTTGCACAAGCGTCTTTTACAGATGCTCAAAAAGCAGAAATTGGTGGAATTGTTAAAGAATATTTGATGGAAAATCCAAAAGTGATTTTTGATGCGGCTGATTCTTATCGTGACCAGCAAGAAGCCGAAGCGAGGAAAAATGCGGAAACGAGCATTAAAGAAAATATCGAGATCTTAACCAGCGCTGATGCGCCTTCGGTTGGTAATCCCAATGGGGATGTCACCGTGGTTGAATTTTTCGATTACAATTGCGGATATTGTAAAAAAGCATTGACCGATATTCAAGCTGTACTTAAAGAAGATAAAAATCTGCGCGTGGTGTTTAAAGAGATGCCGATTTTAGGGCCAACATCTCGTACTGCGGCGCTATGGGCTTTGGCGGCGCATGAGCAAGGCAAGTATTTCGATTATCATGTGGCGTTAATGGAACATCGCGGTGAGAAAAACGATGTAGAACTGGAGAAAATCGCCAGCACTCTGGGGTTAGATATTGCGAAAATGAAGACCGATATCGCATCTGAAAAAATTGTAGCAAATCTGGATCAGTCTTTGGAAATTGCTCGTAAGATCGGTGTCTCTGGTACGCCCGCCTTTATTATCGGGACAAAATTTATTCCTGGTTATATTGGTGATGACGGTTTAAAAGCAGCCGTTAAAGAACAACGTGATAGCGCGACAAAAGCGGAATAAACAACATATAGAAAGCCTGTATTCCTATGCTCTTTCGCATTGTTTTGATTTCAAGTGCTTTGTTGGCCGCGTACTTTTTGTACCAAAGCACAATGCAGTCTTACTTAAAATTTAATTTGAGCCGTGCGCCTGCTGGATATGCGATTGAAGCGGATAAAGATGCTACCCCTGTGGTCGAATTTATTGATTACACGTGTGATACCTGCCGTAAACTCCACCCTGCGTTAATGCAAGCGATGCGAGAAGATGGCCATATTCGCCTCATTCCACTCCCCGTTCAATCGCGCAACAAAACCAGCGGCATGTTGGCTGGAAAACTTGTGTATGCCGCGGGGCGTCAAGGGCGGTTTATTGATGCACATATGATGTTGATTGAATATCAAGACGTTATTAATGATAAAACCATTACCGACGTGGCATTGGCGCTTAAACTTGATGAACAACGTTTACGACAAGATTTAAACGATCCCAAGATTGAACAAAATTTATACAATAACTTAAAATCGCACCACGATTTAGGGGGTACACATTTACCGTTATTGGTGCTCAACAATAATATGGTAGTTAATATCACTGGCGAAGCACCTGATACCAAGGGGCTACTTGAGCTTATCGAAAAAGCACGGTCAATTAAAACACCGCTGACATTTAAACGCCCATAATTTAAAGGCATGAAAATCATGAAAAAAATTCCCGCTCTCTTAATTTTTTCCGCGCTTATTGGCGGAGGGCTAATTTTACAATCTCAGGCACAGGCGAGAAATGAAGCGCTCGCGGTGCATGTGGAAAATGCGTATGCATATGCGACGACATCCGTGCAGAAAAATGGCGCGGTGTTCGCAACATTTGAAAATACGGGTAAGAACGATATAAAAATCATTAGCGCATCCAGCCCCATAGCAGAACGCACGGAATTGCACACAAGTGGCATGGAAGACGGCAGCGATATGATGAGGATGCGCGAAGTTGATAGCTTGAGCGTGCCAGCGGGCGAAAGCCTTACGCTTTCTGCGGACGGTTATCACATCATGTTGTTTGGGTTGAAGAAACAACTGACCAAAGGCGAATCTTTTCCTGTCACGCTTGATTGTGCGGATAATCTGGGCATTACCTTTGCAGCCGAGATTAAAAATCCTGGTGATGTTGAATAGCGATGAATATTTATATTCTCAACGGCCCCAACCTCAATATGCTTGGTCAACGCGAGCCTGAGATATATGGCGATCAAACGCTAGATGATGTTAAGGGAATGTGTCACGAGGCGGCGATGAGGTTGGGGCATAGCATCGATTTTCGCCAAACCAATCACGAGGGCACGTTGGTGGATTGGGTTCAAGAGGCGCATATCTCGGCTGATGCGCTTATCATTAATGCAGCGGCCTATACGCATACATCGGTGGCTTTGCATGACGCGCTGAAAATTTTGAGTATTCCCATCATCGAAGTGCATTTATCCGATCCGAAAAAACGTGAGGAATTCCGCCATATCTCTTTCGTAGAACCGTGCGCTCGTGAAATCATCGCTGGACAAGGTGCGAATGGATATGTTCAAGCACTTGAAAAGTGTGCCAAACTCTTGTAATCAAGAGCATCGGTTTAACAACAAAAGCGCAAAATATAATGAAAATAGATTCCAACGCGATTAAAGAACTGGCCTCTCTCCTTGAAGAAAATGGCCTAACCGAAATTACAATTTCACAAGGTGACTATCGCATTAGTGTGAGCAAGGGCGGGCATATTATTGCCGCTTCTGGCCACGGCGTGAATATGCCTTCTGATCCGTCTATTCCACAAATCGCCAATATTTCTGCGCCTGATACGGTGGCGCATGCGCACCCGGGCGCGGTGACTTCGCCAATGGTGGGTACGGCTTATATGGCGGCTGAGCCTGGTGCGGCTAATTTTGTGAGCAAGGGCGACACTGTTAAAGCGGGTGATACATTGATGATCATCGAAGCGATGAAAGTTATGAATCCGATCAAGGCCGAAACGGGCGGGACAGTCACACAAGTGCTTGCCCAAGACGGACAACCCGTTGAATATGGCGATGTTTTGATGGTGATTGAGTAAGATTTAACCCATGTTCAAAAAAATTCTCATAGCCAATCGCGGCGAAATTGCCCTTCGTATTGTTCGTGCCTGTAAGGAAATGGACATTCAAACTGTGGCTGTGCATTCTACGGCGGATGCGACATCTATGGCGGTGCGTATGGCAGATGAATCGGTGTGTATTGGTGGGCCGCAAGGGCGTGATTCGTATTTGAATATCCCAGCGATATTGACGGCAGCTTCGCTGACGGGCGCGGAAGCCATTCATCCAGGTTACGGTTTTTTGTCTGAAAATGCACAATTTGCGCATATGGTAGAAGAGCATGGATTTGCATTTATCGGCCCTACGCCTGAGCATATTGAACAGATGGGCGATAAAGTTAGGGCTAAACAAACTGTGGCTAAGCTTGGACTGCCTGTTGTTCCGGGTTCTGACGGCGGCGTAGATGATCCCCAAAAAGGTTTGAAAATTGCGCAAGAGATGGGCTTTCCGATTATTATAAAAGCGGCGTCTGGTGGTGGTGGTAAAGGGATGCAGGTCGTTGAGGACGCTGGCGATTTTGTCGAAAAATTCACTCGCGCCCGTACCGAAGCCAAGGCTAATTTCGGTGACGATACCGTTTATATCGAAAAGTTTTTAAAAAATCCAAAGCATATTGAAATACAAGTGTTTGGAGATACACATGGAAACGGCATTCATTTAGGTGAGCGCGATTGTAGCGTTCAGCGCCGCCATCAAAAACTTATCGAAGAAGCGCCTTCTGCGGTTTTAACCGATGAATTGCGTCATGAAATTGGATCGCTTGCGGCTAAAACTATCCGCGAGATGGGCTATCGCGGAGCGGGAACGATTGAGTTTTTGTACGAAGATGGCAAATTTTATTTCATGGAGATGAATACGCGTATTCAGGTCGAACATCCCGTGACAGAAATGATTACAGGGATTGACCTGATTGCTGAACAAATCCGTGTTGCCTATGGACTTCCACTTAGCATCACGAAAGAGCGTTTAAAGTTGCGTGGGCATGCCATTGAAATTCGCATTAACGCTGAAGATCCTGATACATTTGTGCCATCCCCTGGTAAAATTACGCAATTTCACGCGCCCGGCGGCCTAGGTGTGCGTTTTGATAGCGCGATTTATGCCGGATATTCCATACCGCCATATTATGATTCGATGATTGGAAAATTGATCGTACATGGTCGCAACCGTGAAGAATGTATTCGCCGTATGCGCCGCGCCATTCACGAGACGATTGTTTCTGGCGTTAAGACCACCCTGCCCTTGCATGATTGGATTTTACAACAGGATGAATTTCTTTCTGGCAATTATTCGATTAAATGGCTCGAAGAACAACTCAACAAGCGCAGTGCTAAAAAATAACAGCGTGTTGTTATGAGCGCTAATCTTACTCCAGAAATTTTACTATCAGCTTATGCTCAAGGGTTTTTCCCTATGGCTCAGAGCAGCGATGATGATGCGGTGCATTGGTATCAACCGCCTATGCGCGGGCAGCTTTCAATTGCTGATCTGCATATTTCAAAATCATTGAAAAAAGCCATTTTAAAATATGATTACGATGTGCGGATTAACACAGCGTTTGCAGATGTGATTGCGCAATGCGGCCTTGCGCGTGAAGATGCGGGTGGTACGTGGATCAACGCGCCGATCAAAGATGCCTTTTGCGCCCTTCATCATGCGGGATTTGCGCATAGCGTTGAGATTTGGCGCGACAATGCACTGATTGGTGGGTTATATGGCGTATCCATCGGCGCTGCATTTTGCGGGGAAAGTATGTTCAGCCGCGCGCCCAACGCCAGTAAAATAGCGCTGGTGCATTTGGCAGCGCGTTTACATGCGGCGGAGTACGAAATTTTGGATACACAATATACCAATAGCCATTTGCAACAATTTGGGGTTTATGAAATATCGCATGAAAACTATGTTAGGCAGCTTAACAAAGCTATGGGAACATATTGTGATTTCGCTGATATAGAACTGAATGAGCAAACATTAATAGCGCGCTATTTAGATTTCCAAAAAGGACGTGCCCAGCAATAATGCATGATAATTTAACCATGTTTCATGCACACGATCATTTTGACCATCGAGGCTTTCTATGATTTCAAATTTTCCGTTACGACCGTCATTGCTGAACATCGCTTGTGAGATTGTAATATTACCAGATCCGTTGTCATAGGCCGTTTGTGTTATTATCCCGCGGCGCTCATCATGTTCAATTTCGAGCAAAGTGTGCTCGCCAAATAGCATGACTTGTTTTGAATGCTCGCGGCCAAATGTTGCGAGGCTTATGGTGTCTTGGCTGTGGGCATATTTTTGTGATTGATTTGCGATGGTAACTTGTACTTGTGCTGCACAATTTGGCTCATCTGCTTTTGATACACCCATGCCTAAAAGAAAATTTTTACATGCCGCTGCGTTTGTAAATTTTAAAACAATAGGGGGGATTGGCAGGTCAGCCTTTAAAGCAATCATAGTTCAATCTTGTGTTTGCGGATCTGGGGATGGTTTCAACGCGTTATCCAATAAAGCTTCGGGGTCAAATTCATCTGAGGGGGATGATTCTTCTTCGATAACTGTTTCTGTTTGTGCTTCTTGCTGCGTTTCTGGCCCTAACTCTACGCCAACTTTATTATCGGATTCGTTTTGTGATTCTTGCTTTTTTGGATCTGCGATCGGGGCGTCGCCTTCATTAACCAGACAATCCAAGACCCACACATCATAAATGGGATGGTCCATAGCCGATAAACCGGGGGAAGAAGCATACATCCAGCCGCTGAAAATCCATTCTGCGTCGTTATCATTGTTTTCGTCCGTTGTTTTTGCATCTTGGCCTTTAGGTATTTCCCATACTTGCAAAAACGCGGCGGCTTCTGGCTTTTCAAGTTCAGAAGATTTTCGACATGCTTGGACTTTGATGTAGACAGAGCCGAATTTTACGACTTTGCCGACACTGGCTTCGAATACTTGGGTTCGTGCGGTAATTTTATCCAGTGAACGCAGTTTTACGACAGGATAGTCTATGCTTGCATTGGCGTGTGCAGACAAAGACCAAATTATGGTACATGTCATAATGCCAGACATCAAAAATAGATAGCACCCAAAACGGGCGTTATTGTGAAGGCGCTTTAGCATCTTGCTTGTCTTCGTCTTTTTGCATGCTGAAAATAAACTGCCCTAATAATTGCTCCAAATTTTGCGGCGCTTGAGTGTAGTCAATTCGTCCACCATTTTTCATTATTTCTTCATCCGCACCAGGTTCGAGCGCCAAGAATTTTCCGCCCAATAAGCTCTCGCTGCTGATGAGAGCGGCGGTATCAATGGGAAGCTTGATGTCTTTACCAATACTCATATGCACACGCGCCAGATAAGTTTGGTTATCCAGCTCCACATGACTGACACTGCCGACTTTTACCCCGCTTATGCGCACATCATCACCAACCCCTAAACCGCCAATACCGGAAAAATTCGCTGTAATTGCATAGCCATCAGATCCTGTGCCCATATTGGCCGCGCCATAGCTGAAGACCAGAAAACAGCCTGCGACCACGAGGACGACTGCACCAAGCGCGGTTTCAACCATATTACGTTTCATATTATCATTCCCTTTTTAATTCTTTTTAATGCTAAAATTTTTATTCGTTAGGCTTCCATGCCTTGTAATCGCCTGCTGCTTTGTCACGTTTTCCACCCTCAAGTATATGACCGGGAGGACGATAAGCTTGGTTTGTGCCTGTCATGTTTGGCTTATGAGGCTTTTGCCAAGGACGACGATAGCTTTGTGTTGCTTCGCCGGGAACGTCATCGGTTTGATGATGCAACCAACCATGCCATTCTGGGGGCACGGCGCTGGCTTCGGGAGCGCCTGCATACATTACCCATCGGCGATCACGCTTGTAGCCTTTGCGAGGCTTGGCGGTATGATAGACATTGCCAAATGAATCCTCGCCCACAATCGTGCTGCCGGACATTGCGGTGAATAATTTTGTATAGGCGGGCGACATCACCCCTAAAAAATTTAAAAAACCCATTGCTTTATGTCGGCTCCGTTGCGATGTTGTATTTTAATTTTAATACCATGAAAATCAGATTAGCACACCCCTTTATGCTGTTTTAAATACGCGTTTTACCCATTTCGATTATAAGGAAGCATCACTATGAATATTCTTGAAAAATTGCAAGCTCTTGGCTATGACTTACCGCAAGCTGCCGCACCCGCCGCGAATTACGTTCCCTTTGTTGTGAGTGGTAAGCATTTGTTCATCGCAGGGCAAATTCCGTTTTTAAATGGGGAGAGAATGCATTTGGGAAAAATTGGGGGTGATTTAAATGTTGATGATGGCATTAACGCCGCGCGAGCATGCGCGCTCAACATTCTGGCGCAAGCCAATGCGGCCGTTGTCGGGGATTGGAAGTTGATTTCCAGGCTTGTTAAGTTGGGCGGTTTTGTGAATTGCACGCCAGATTTTGTTGACCACCCCAAGGTGATCAACGGCGCATCGGATTTGATGGTTGAAGTGATGGGGGCTGCCGGCAAACATGCGCGCTTTGCTGTGGGAGCATCTTCGTTGCCGCTTGGCGTGGCTGTTGAAATTGATGCGATTTTTGAGCTGGCTTAGGGCTAAATCATAAATCTCTAATTTAATTCTTGATTTTTCATATGTAATCCTTTATAGCTATGTTAACTATAGAGGAGTAAATTATGGTCAGCACAAAAGCACCTAAGAGATCACTTATTAAAAGATCTGTGAAAACTAATGAGACGCTTAATTCTACACTCGTTCATATTCGTGAGTTTAGTGATGGGTTTAAATATCTCCTTGCTTTGTTTGGTGATAATGATGAATTAGCCCAAGAATTTAAACAGGGTTTACAAAAGGTTGTTGATTTTGATGTTGAAACATCGGGCGCACAGATTCAAGCTTTATTAAAAATGACCAAAGATAAGGCGGCTAACCCTAACGCTTTTTCATATCAATATAGCTTGGATTTTTTACAATCCCTTCTCACTTTTACAAATGAAGCGGGGGACTTTATTTCGGAAGATGATGAAAATCTGGATTTATTGCTTAGTGGTGCGCTTAATGAATTTGAGATGATAAAGGACACTTTACTTCTTGCCTTAAATGATGACCCTGCAATTAAAAATAAAAAGAAAGCTTTAGCTAAAAGCATAGCCAATTCAAAAAATGATCCGATGTTTGTCGTTTTAAAATTTATAAAAAACGACCCCATTTTAACAAAATTGTTAGAACTTAAAAAACAAACAGCACCATCAAAATCAACGAAGCACACGCCTCCGTCTAAGAAAAAAGAACCAATTGAGGATCCCCGTGCGCGACAAGCTACGGCGAAAGTTGATAAAAAGGATAAAATGGTTTGTACAAAATTGGTAGACCAATGGGTAGCTGACTATAAGGCAAAACAAAATACCGAAAATATTGACACAGCAACACTTACATTAAGTAACAGAACGGCTCTTCACCCGCCCAAAGAAGAGATCGCGCCTGCCACTATCGTTAACACGCAAGTGGCGGTTGATTTGGATGACCCCAAATACCCCTATCGTCCAACGCCAATTTATGCAGATAAACCGACCTCACCCCACGAGATATGCTTGGGGGAGAGGTATATGGAGATGCCTTGGAAACAACAGGGTGTAAAAGTGCACAAAATTGTTTATACGGATGATCGCGGTATAATATCAGCAAAATGGAAACCTCTTGCCTCCAACAAGACAGTCGACTTTCACACCCCCGAGGGAGTTGAACTGGTTGCATTGCTGCGCGAGGCGTTGGAGTTAGACAGATAACGCCTTAAACATCGCCATCGCTTCGTCGCGGCAGATTTGTTCGAATTGCGGTTTTTGCGTTTGTTTGTGACCAGACAGCTGGCCTGTATCTTCGTGGCTTAGGCCGTAATAGACTTGAGCGATGGATACGCTTTCGAGCAAAGCTTCACCGATGCGCGTCGGCAGGCTGGAGCAATATAATACGCAACCGGATAAATCATCCGTTCCCAAAATTTCAGCGGCGTTGCGGATCGCGATAACTTCGGCGTGAGCGATAGGGTCGACGCGGCTGGCGTGGCCGTTTACGCCATCACTGATGATTTGTCCGTCACGATTGGCAACAATCGCGGCGAAGGGTCTGCCGCGCTTGGATTTTGCGTTTTTTTCTGCTAATCGGATGGTTTTGGCCATTAATTGTTCGGGGGTATAACGCGTTATATGCTCTTCCACGGCGAGGGCATCGGGATTTAACCCTTGTTTTCGCAGTAGACGCTCAACTGTTGCAATTAAGCGTTTGGGGTCAATGGGTTTTTGCAAGACATATGCTACGCCCAATGAACTGGATTCCACCAATAAATCAGCTGCGTCACTCGCGGTCACGACAATGATGGGGATTTTCAAACCTTTACTGACGCAATATTTTACAAATTCAAACCCGCTTTTGGGGGCCATGTTAATATCCACGAGCGCCAAATCAATCGCATGATCTTGCACAACTTTTATTGCGCTCTCGCCGTCAATCGCGCCATGAACATTGAAGCCGCGCGCACGCATGAGCAGCGTCATCATTTCACGGCTGACATCATTATCTTCGGCGATTAAAATGTTTATAAAGTTGTTATTAGTCATCTGTTCATTAAAGCATATTTTAGCCAGCCCTGTTATATTAAAAAGATGAACAATACGACAGACAAGAAAAACAATGAATATGGTAGCGTATTATTTTTTATCCTGATTGGTGTCGTGTTGTTTGCCGCGCTCAGCTATACCGTTGCGCAAATGATGCGTGGTGGAAATGCCGAGGTGATCAGCGAACAAAAAGCCGAACTTTATGCCGAAGAAATTATTGATTACGCGCGGCAAGTGCGCCTAGCAATACAAAATATGCGCATTTCGAATGGTTGCAGTGATGAAGAAATCAGTTTTGAAAATGATGTTGTGGTCGGATATGAACATACGCCCGCTGTGCGTGATGCATGTAAGGTTTTTCATCCTGATGGTGGTGGGATGAATTGGAATTCTGCCACTTCGTCTTTTAATACTGGAAGCATTGAATATGTTGGGCATACCGCTTTGAAAGGTATTGGCACTGACAATTGTACTGATACTTCATGCAGTGAGTTATATATGTTTGTCCGCTTTAGCGGCATTCAAAATGCTAAAATATGTGAAGCTCTTAATACTAAACTTGGGCATACTGATATTACCCCCTACCCTTTAACAACATATGTTTTTGGGAACCCACGATTTATTGGTGCCTATGGCCCCACGCATAATCCAACAGGTGGCGTGTTAACGAAAAAAAGCGCTTTTTGTTATGAATACTCCTCTAGCCCCAAACAGTATTTTTTCATATACACTTTGTTGGCGCGGTAAATTATTCGCTGACTTCTTCTTTAGGTGTTTCCTGTGGAATTTTTTCTAATGGTAGGTCGTATTCGAATGTGAGGGCATCTCCGTCCAATTTAACGCGCACCAATCCTCCGTTTTCCAATTTGCCGAATAAAATCTCCTCCGCCAATGGACGTTTAATTTTTTCTTGGATGATACGGCTGAGCGGTCTTGCGCCCATTGCGGGATCGAATCCTTCGCGCGCGAGGAATTTACGTGCGTCGCTGGATAGTTCGATGGTGATATTTTTTCCCGCGAGTTGCCCTTCGAGTTGAATGACGAATTTATCGACGACCTTTTCAACCGTTGTTTGTGATAGATTTTGAAAAGGAACAATAGCGTCCAAACGGTTTCTAAATTCCGGTGCAAATGTTTTGGTGATGGCTTCGTTATCGCTGTAATTATCGCCGCTATCGCCGATCTCACGACCAAATCCGATGGGCGTTTTGGCCATGTCACTTGCGCCCGCATTGGTGGTCATGATCAAGATGACATTGCGGAAATCAATGGTTTTGCCGTTATTATCCGTGAGCTTGCCGTAATCCATGACTTGCAACAAGATGTTGAACAAATCAGGGTGCGCCTTTTCGATCTCATCGAGCAGCAGAACACAATGCGGGTGTTGGTCAATTTTATCAGTCAGCAAGCCGCCTTGTTCAAATCCGACATAACCTGGCGGTGTACCAATAAGACGACTGACACTGTGGCGTTCCATATATTCGCTCATATCAAAACGAAGCAACTCAATACCCATCGTTTTTGAAAGCTGGCGCGCGACTTCTGTTTTCCCCACCCCTGTCGGGCCGCTAAAAAGGTACGAGCCAATCGGTTTTTCATCATCACGCAGGCCGGCACGTGCCATTTTGATGGAATCGACTAAAATATCAATTGCGGGATCTTGATCGTAGACCATCGTTTTCAAATCACGCTCCAGCGTTTGCAGAGCTTCGCGGTCGTTCTTTGTCATGCTCGCGGTGGGGATGCGGGCAATTGCGCTGACCACACCTTCGATGTCATCTTGTTCTATGCGTGTTTTGCGTTCTTCAAGCGGAACGAGCATCTGCGCTGCGCCAACTTCGTCAATGATATCAATGGCCTTATCGGGGAGTTTGCGCTCGCCCATATATTTATCGGTTAAGCGTACAGCGGCCTCAATCGCGGCGGGGGTATATTCAACCCCGTGATGCTTTTCGTAATATGGCTTTAGCCCCATAAGAATTTTAATGGCGTCTTCAACGCTGGGTTCTTCGACATCAATTTTTTGAAAACGCCGCACGAGGGCGCGATCTTTTTCAAAATGATTGCGGTATTCTTTATACGTGGTTGAACCGATACATTTCAGACTGCCGTTGGATAGAGCGGGTTTAAGTAGGTTTGAGGCATCCATCGCCCCGCCGCTGGTTGCGCCTGCGCCGATGATTGTATGAATTTCATCAATGAACAGGACTGCGCCGTCAATCTCCTCAATTTCTTTGAGCACCATTTTCAGGCGTTCTTCAAAATCGCCGCGATAGCGCGTTCCCGCCAATAACGCGCCCATATCCAGCGAGTAAATTACTGCATCATGCAACACTTCAGGGACTTCTTTATCGACGATGCGTTTGGCTAAGCCTTCGGCAATGGCAGTTTTTCCCACACCTGGATCACCGACGTAAAGTGGATTGTTTTTAGAGCGGCGGCAGAGGATTTGAATGGTACGGTTCACCTCCTTCTCCCGCCCGATAAGCACATCTATCTTACCATCTTTGGCTTTTTCATTGAGGTTGACGCAATAAGAATCGAGCGCCTCACCTGATTTGATTTCCTCTGCTTTACCGCTGTAGGTGCCGCGTGGGCGCGCTTTACTCTCATCATTTTGGGTCGGCACTTTGGCTATACCGTGAGAGATATAATTGACCGCATCAAAGCGGGTCATATCTTGTTCTTGCAAGAAAAATACGGCATGGCTTTCGCGTTCAGAAAATAATGCGACTAAAACATTTGCGCCCGTTACTTCTTCACGGCCAGAGCTTTGAACATGAATAGCGGCGCGTTGGAGGACGCGTTGAAAAGCAGTTGTAGGTTTGGATTCTTCAGCCTCGGTGTTAATCAAGTAAGTTAGTTCATTTTCAATATATTGCCCCAAATGATCTCGTAAATCGGGCAGCGATATTCCGCAAGATCGAAGCACCGCCATTGCGTCTTGATCATCGGTCAGCGCATGCAAAAGATGCTCTAGCGTTGCATATTCGTGGTGATATTGGTTCGCCACGGCTAGAGCTTTATGAAGTGTGTGTTCTAGATTTTTTGATAACATTCCTCATTTTACCATTTTCAACTGCGTAAGCACATAAAATTATAATTGACATAAATTATAATTTCGTTTATTTGTATCGCATGTCGAAAAATAATAATATTTATAATTTTGCTGCATGTGCGCGCAAACTTCGTAAGACTGAGCTTTTGTATCTCGGTGAAAAGGGGCGTATTCAACGCTTTAACTCTGATAACGCCATAATGTACGCATCAAACAACGGAGTGTTTAATGCGTATCTAATCGCTAACTTTAGTCCCGATAGGCAAAGTGATGAAAATAATAATGTCCATTATGTTTTTAGACCACAACAACTTAAGAGCTATTGGAATAACCTTGCTTCCAAAGCAGGTTTTAATTTCGCAAAAGAAGAGACATTTATCTTTAACCCTCAACGCCGTGGATATTACCAGCATCAGGGAAACAAAGGTCAAAACCAGCATCAAGAAGGCGTGAAGTTTTCCTTCTACCCAAAATCATTGCGAACACTTGTATGTACATTTGACAGGCAAAACCCAAATGAATCACAAGCCATGTTTGCAAACATCCCGTTATTGCTTCACCGCTTTCCATTAGAAGAGCGAAGCGAGTCGATGTGTTTAGGCGCGTTGGAGCAGGTTGCGGAAAATCATTTCTATCGGAAACACACTATTGACGCTGTCCCCGCTGACATTCAACGGAGAAACCGCACGATAATAGATGGTTTATTTAAAACAGATTTTTCTAGGTCTTTTGAAGTATAGCAATTTGTAATTATTCTTTTTCCATCGTGCATTGAAGCGGTTGTTCATTTGCTCTGGCGAAATCCATGACTTGGGCGACTTTGGTTTCGGCGATCTCAAATGTGAAAACGCCGCAAATGCCGACGCCTTTGCGATGAACATGGAGCATAACTTCGGTGGCTTCAGCGCGGTTTTTAGCGAAGAATTTTTCAACGACATGCACAACAAATTCCATCGGTGTAAAATCATCGTTTAATAAAAGCACCTTATACATTGCAGGCTTTTCGGTCTTCGGCCTTGTTTTAAGCATCAAGCCGGTATCATCGGCTTCTTGCTCATCCCCACTTTCGGATGGATTGTAAGATGGTGGCTCATCATCCATGCTGCACGGGGCGGTATATTCGTACTGATTTATCTTGTTCATCTTCATATATTTATATTTTAACACAGGCTTTTCAATTTAAAACAGCAAAAGGAACGTTTTAAGCCATTAAGCGTATGATGAAGCATGACATACACAAATATCGCCATGATCGTTATCCCTTTACTGATTTTAATCACTTTGGTTGTAGGAACAATGGGTTATATTGCCAATGTACAAGGGTATGAATTAATTGACAGCCTTATTGTTAGCAATGAGATTGACGCAACAACATTTTTCGAAACAGCCAGTATTTGATTTGAGTAGCATTAAAAAGGCGCAGGGTCTTTGAATGTGATCAGATCGCCTGAATGCGGGTGATAAAGTGTAAGTTCTTGTGCGTGCAGTTGCAGCCTATCCGCCGCATTTTTGGCTTCATCATGCGCGTAAAATACTTCGCCCAAAATCGGATATCCTAATTCTTGCATATGCACGCGCAATTGGTGCGAGCGTCCCGTAATCGGTTTCAATTCTATGCGTGTATGGCCTGAACTTTCGCGCTCAAGCACACGCCAATCGGTGAGGGCGTTTCGGCCGTTTTCCAAATCAACATGCTGGCGTGGGCGATGCTCCCAATCTGCGCATAGGGGCAAATCAATTAGGCCCTGATCTTCTTTAACATGGCCGAACACCCGCGCAATATAAGTTTTTTGGGTGCGGCGCAACTCAAACTGGCGGTTTACATGCACATGCGCGCCCTTGTTCAACGGCATCACAAACACGCCCGATGTTTCCATGTCGAGACGATGCGAAAGCAGCGCGTGCGGATATTCTGCTAATACTCTATTTTGCAAGGAATCTTTGTGGGTTTCGCGTGCACCCGGAACGCTTAATATCCCGCTGGGTTTGGATAGCACCAACAGATCGTTATCCTCGTATATAATTTTCAGCGGCACATCAGGCGGTGCGTAATTTAGCGGCGGCAAGCGTTTATCGCTGAGTGCTGGTATCCAATTGGTTTTATCGAGAATATTTTGTGAGGATTTATTGGTCAAAAGACACTTTCACGCCACGCTTTTTGAAATAGCTTTGCATGGTCTTGCGCCCTGAGCGGTTATTTTGCGCCAAACGTGCGGGATCAAATTTTGCTTCAGTTACACCATACGCGCTCATCGCTTCTTTTAATTCCAAGATATTTTCATCAATATCTTCGTTATCACGATCTAATGAACCATATATTTTTTCAATCGCTAGGTTGTATTTTTCTTCACTCATATTCTGAATATCCTTTATTTTTAGGTCATTATCATTTATCAAAAAACCCATGAGCACACAAGACAAAGATAATAGCCGTCCACTTACTGGCGCGCATATCGCCCCGCGAGGACATGGCGCGCTATGCCCGTGTTGCGTCCCCGATGAAGAAGATGAAGATTAGAGTCGAGAATCTTTGCATTTACTATATTTTTATGCTTAAAAGAACCTCTCAATACCCAGTTTAAAAAGGATATAGGCTGATGAGCGATAAAAAACGCACCGATAAAAATACCGACAAAAATAGAGATGAAGACAAAGGTAAAGCAGGCGGCGAAAGTTCTGGTGGTGGTCAAATCATCAATATTAAAACTGGTTTAGCTGAAATGCTTAAAGGCGGCGTCATTATGGATGTGGTGACAGCCGATCAGGCGAAAATTGCCGAAGATGCTGGCGCGGTTGCGGTTATGGCGCTTGAGCGTGTGCCATCTGATATCCGTAAAGCGGGCGGCGTTGCGCGGATGAGCCCGCCAGAATTGATTGAAGAAATTATGAAAGTGTCTTCAATCCCCGTAATGGCGAAATGTCGTATAGGACACTTCGCCGAGGCGCAATTGTTGCAGGAAATGGGCGTCGATTTTATTGATGAATCCGAAGTACTTACCCCTGCGGATGAAGAATATCATATCAACAAGCATGATTTTAAAGTGCCGTTTGTTTGCGGCGCAAAAAATCTGGGTGAAGCACTGCGCCGTATTGGCGAAGGTGCGGCATTGATGCGTACCAAAGGTGAACCAGGTACAGGCAATATCGTTGAAGCTGTGCGTCATATGCGCCGTATCAATTCAGAAATCCGAAAAGCTGTGAGCATGGATGAGGCAGAATTAATGACATATGCACGTGATTTGGGTGCGCCGTTTGAGCTTTTGAAAATTGTGCGTAAACTTGGCAAGTTGCCCGTTCCTAATTTTGCGGCAGGCGGGATTGCTACGCCTGCGGATGCGGCGCTTTGTATGCAACTTGGCGCGGAGACGGTTTTTGTGGGATCGGGGATTTTTAAATCCGATAATCCTGTTAAATTTGCACGTGCGATCGTCAAAGCCACAGCGCATTATGATGATCCAGCCGTGGTGTTACAGGCTTCAAAGGAATTAGAAGGCGTAGCCATGCGCGGCACAGAGATCAGCGAAATTGATGAGCCGATGTTGATGGCTAATCGCGGTTGGTAGTCGTCGCTTTTTCTGTATTTATTCGATTATATTTTAAAGGCGTACTGCTTTGTATGTGCATAGCGTTGGCGGCGTTTATTTTTGCGCCGATGATTGGCGTGTCTTCAACTTTGTTGGCGTTGCTGTGCGGGATTGCTTTGTCTTTTGCCATGACTAACGCGTCGTCATTTATCGCGGGCATTGGGTTTTCTTCTTCGACTATTTTGCGTATAGGCATTGCCTTGCTTGGATTAAGCGTGTCGTTTGCAGATTTTTCCGCGCTTGGTTGGACGGGTTTGTGCGTTATTGGATTTGCGATTGCGGGTGTTATTGGCTTAGGGTTTTATTGCGCGCCGCATCTTAAATTGCCGAGAGCATTTGGTGCGTTAACGGGAGGCGCGGTGGCGATTTGCGGCGCTTCGGCGGCGATGGCGATAGGCTCAATTCTCCCCGATTATAAAGATAAAGATCGCGATATCAGCCTGACCGTTATCATCATTACTGCGCTTTCGACATTGGGGATGATTCTGTATCCGATGACCGCGCATGTGCTTGGCCTTAATGTTGAGCAAACGGCGTTTTTCCTTGGGGGTACGATCCATGATATTGCCCAAAGCGCAGGTGCGGGTTACAGCGTTTCGGATGAGGTGGGCGCGCTCAGTGTGCTAACAAAGATGGTGCGGGTGGCGTATATTGTGCCGGTTTTATTTGCGTTAATGATTGTCTTTCAAACGTGCGCAGCGCAGGGAGGAGAGAATTTTAGATATTTTAAACTGCCCTTGTTTTTGGTCGTGTTTTTTGCATTGATGTTGATTAATAGTGCGATCAATGTGCCCGATGTAATTACGGCTTATGCGGGCGCTCTATCCAAAGCGGCTTTGCTGGTGGCTATGGTGGCGATTGGAATAAAAACCGATTTTAAAGCCCTGATCGGTGTCGGCTGGACGCGGGTTATATTTATTGTGGCGCAGGCGCTCTTGCTGGTGATTATCATGCTGGCTTATGTTACATATTGACGGATTTTTTTAGATATGCTTTGCTACATAATACCCTAAAAATAAGAAGCGTGATCATGCCTAGAAATTTTGAAAATGATATTTATGTTTGTTTTACTTTTAATGCTAAGCGTCCAGATGTCCTTAGTTTGATTAGGGTGCATTGGCAAAATACAAAGGGAGAAATATACGATCAGAGTTTAGCTAGTTTTAACGCTGACCTTGGGCAATACCCACTTAAATATACGCCGCCGCAAATGCGAGCTGCAGAATTAGAAATTAACGATTATATATCAACTTTAAAGCATGAAAGATAAACCCATCATTGGCGTGCTTGCGTTGCAAGGCGCGGTTGCCCCTCATCAGCCGCATATCGAAGCGGCGGGGGCGGAATTTCGGGCGGTGAAAACGGCTAAACATTTTGACGAGGTTGACGCCTTTATCCTGCCGGGCGGGGAAAGTACGACCATGCTCAAGCTGATTGATCGTTTTGATTTGTGGGATATTTTGCAAACGCAATTTGCCGCTAAGCCTGTGTGGGGGATTTGCGCGGGGTCGATATTGCTCGCGGAAAAAGTGCTTAATCCCGAGCAAAAATCATTTGGCGTGTTGCCGATTACGGTCGAGCGCAACGGATATGGTCGCCAGCTAGATAGTCATCATTGTGATGTGGATAGCTACCGCGTTTCCCTCATCCGTGCGCCCGTGATAACGCATATTGGAGACGATGTTGAGGTGCTGGCGCGCCATGATAAAACGCCGATTTGGGTCAAGCATGGCCGCAATATGGTGTCTACTTTTCACCCCGAACTGACACTCGATTTCCCATCACCGATGCATCGGGCGTTTGTGGAGATGGTCAAGGGTTAACCAAACCTAAAATCATTTTGTTCAAGCAAACTTATGATTTCTTCAACAAGCTTTTGACGATACTCATCGCGAAGGTGTGCTATTGGATTTTCGCTCATAAGATTATATGTATCAGGTCGTGTATCGCCTATCGTGAAATCTGATAAAAGATCTATGATTTTTTCATGAGAGACTTCAAGACTTCCTTCCATGCTACGAGAGTCAATAAATTCACCCGATTTGTTTTCATAAATACTCCAAACTGTTTGACATCTAGTTGCGTTGGCTTGCAAAGCGGTACTTGCAACAGCACGGTAGTTCCCTACAGTTACGGCCAATTTGTTGTCAGCTATTTTAGCATGTGATTTAACATGAAATGCGAAAATTTCTCTTAAATCTGTCTCTGTGATATTTTCAAATGTCCCTGCAGTAAGTGTGTCTTGAGTATAAATACGACGCCTAACATTGCTCATTATAATCTCCATAATTATTTACATACTTTAAGCATGCATATAACTAATTTGTCAATATTTTTACCAATAATAAAAGAACTGCAAATTAGAGTGGTCAGTCAAATATAACAATGCTATTTTAGGACTACAGATGTTCAGAAATTTCTTTCATAAAATTCGCGGTGTATCACCCGCGGTGCCGCCTCCCAAAATGCCGGATTCTGAATTGGAATTTGACGAGCCGGTGCGCCAAGATCAATTGCATGCATGCTCGGCCTATACCAATCTCAAAGTACGTTTTCGTGATCTTGGGCGGATGAATGCGATTATTGAAACACTTGGGCGGGATTTCCTCACCGCTATGCCGCAAGGCGCTTACAAAAGCCGCCTTGGACAGATGTCCTTTTTATATCGCCGCATGCATGAGGATTTAACGGCGGAAGATGTGCAAGGTTGGCTTGATACCGCGCGGGAACATCAATACGCCAAGCCCGACGAATGGGATGAATGGGATGAGGCGAATTTGCGCGAGATGTCCAATCAATATCTCATGTATGCGCATGTCGATCCGGAATTGATGGAACACAAAGCGCGGCTGTCATTCGAAGGGCGCAAACGCCATACGCAGCTTAAGCAAACGGGTGATTGGGCGACTGCACGTAAATTTTTATCCGAACAAATTGATTTGCACCGTAAAATTTCCGATGCGCGGTGTTTGGCTTTGGGTGAAAGCTCGCGCTACCAGGCGTTAATGCGCGAATTTATGCCCGGCATGGATTTGGTCGATGTTGATGATTTGTTTGGCGAGCATGAAACGGTTTTGAAAACGCTTATCCCTGAAATTTTGGCGCATCAAGCCGATCATACGCCGCCTTTGGCGTTGACGGCGGAATATGAAGCTGATGCGCAAATGTGGCTTAATCATACTTTATTAAAAGTGATCGGATTTGATTTTGAACGCGGGGGGCTTTACGAGACGGGACATAATCCAGTCGAAGGCGGCACTGTTGATGATACGCGACTGGTGATTTCGACCATCGATAAATCCAACTTCATGGATTCGATGAAATCTGCCCTGCATGAAGGTGGGCACGGGTTGTATATTCAGGGACTGCCACGCGCCCAATGGCGCTATCAACCTGTGGGGATGGATTTGGGCGCGGCTATGCATGAAAGTCAGGCGTTGTTAATTGAGATGATTATTGGCCGCATGCCTGAATTTTTCGAATTTCTCTCCCCACGGCTGGAGGGGTTGTTTCATGGGATAAACGCCCCCGCATTATCGCCTGAGAATTTGTTCAAGCTGAAAACCCGTGTTGTGTCCAGTGTTGATCGCAAAAAAGCCGACGAGGTGACATATTTTCATCATGTGGCGCTGCGGTATAATTTGGAGCGTGATTTGATTGAAGGGCGGATAGATATTGATGATTTACCAAAACTTTGGGTGGAGGGTATACATAGCAGGCTCGGCGTTTTGCCCGATAGCCATTTGGCGGGGTGCCTGCAAGATGTGCATTGGTTTGTTGGAAAATTCGGCTATTTCCCCGCTTATGCGATTGGGCACATGATTGCGGCGCAATTGTTTAATGCGCTGGAAAAAGATCTGCCCGATCTGCGCACGCGCATTGCCAAGGGTGATTTTGCCGCCGTTAAACAGTGGCTTATTACCAACATCTACGCCAAGGGGCGCTTGCATGCGATGCCTGAATTATTGAAAAATGCGACAGGTAAAACACTGCGCTCGAAATATCTGGAAAAACATTTACGTGCGCGGTATTTGGGTTGAAATGTATTTCTGCGCTGCGCATTGACAGATTTGTGAAAACACCATAAATTTCCAGCGTCATGATGAAATATATCTCCACACGCGGGCAAGGTGAGCCACAGAGTTTTGAGCAAGTGCTGCTGAGCGGCTTGGCACCTGATGGCGGCTTATATGTCCCTGAGCGCTGGCCTGCGATGGATATTGCGGCATTGCGCGGGCTTTCATATATTGATCTGGCTTCTGCGGTCATGTATCCGTTTGTGGAAGGGTGCATCGATACGGATGATTTTAAGGCGATCATAGCGCAAACTTATGCGTCTGATGTTTTTCGCCATGCCGATGTTGTCCCGCTGCATCCGTTAACAGACAATCATTATATTCTTGAACAATTTCACGGACCGACAATTGCGTTCAAAGATGTGGCGCTACAATTACTTGGGCGGTTATTTGATCACGTGCTGGATAGGCGTGGGGAGCACATCACAATTGTTGGCGCGACTTCGGGTGATACGGGCAGCGCGGCAATTGAAGGTTGCCGCCATTCTAATCATCTCGACATTTTCATTTTGCATCCCAAGGGGCGCGTATCGGATGTACAGCGCAAGCAGATGACGACAATAGATGCGCCGAATGTGCATAATATCGCGATTGAAGGCAGCTTTGATGATTGCCAAAGCATGGTCAAGGCGATGTTTGCCGATGCGCCTTTTCGCGATACGGTACAACTTGCCGCCGTCAATTCGATTAACTGGGCGCGGATTATGGCGCAGATTGTATATTATTTTCATGCGGCATTTGCGACGGAAAAATATAGCGACGCGCCGCCGACATTCATCGTGCCCACGGGCAATTTTGGTAATGTCTTTGCTGGATATTGCGCAAAGATGATGGGTCTGGATATTAATTTGGTTGTCGCGACCAACGAGAATGATATTTTAGCGCGCTTTTTCCAAAGCGGGGAAATGGTGATGAATGGCTCCGTTGCAACGCTTTCTCCATCTATGGATATTGAAATTTCCAGCAATTTTGAGCGTTTTTTATTCGATGCTGCGGGGCGCAATAGCGTTAAAGTTCGTGCATTTATGGCGGATTTTTCGGCTAATGGTTGTTTTGCACCGCAGACATCCGTTTTGGATTATGCGCATTCTCACATGAACGCCTATAAAACCAATGACGCCGATACAATTGCGACGATCAAATCTGTCTATGAGGCTACGGGCTATACGCTTGATCCGCATAGTGCTGTAGGGTTTCATGTGGCGCAAGATGTGGCGCGCGATACAGCCGCGCCTGTGATTACTCTGGCCACCGCGCATCCTGCTAAATTCCCCGATGCGGTAGAACAAGCCATCGGCGAGCGCCCTGCTCTGCCTGATCATTTGAGCGATTTATTCGACCGCAAAGAATATTTCGACACTCTACCCAATGATTTAAAAATCGTACAAGACTTCGTTCTTCAGCACCGATCATCAAAAGAAAGCATCGCATCATGAGCATTCAAACGACCACTTTGGCGAACGGGCTACGGATTATTACAGATCATGTCGAAAGCATGCATTCTGTGGCTTTTGGCATTTGGACAGGCGTTGGGGCGCGGCATGAAAACATCGCGCAAAATGGCGTGGCGCACATGGTCGAGCATATGTTGTTTAAGGGCACGGATAAACGCGATGCGCTCAAGATTGTCGAAGATATTGAAAATGTCGGCGGATCAATGAATGCCTACACCAGCCGTGAAGTGACCAGCTATCATTTGCACATGCTTGCTCAGGATACGCCTCTCGGGCTTGAGGTTTTGGCTGATATGTATCGCGGCTCTACGTTGCTTGATGAAGAAATTGAGCGTGAGCGCGGGGTGATTATTCAAGAAATCGGCATGTGTAATGACACGCCCGACGATCTGGTTTTTGACCTATTCTCTGAAACTGCGTATCCCAAACAAACGCTGGGCACACCGATTTTAGGGCGGGTGGAAAATATAGAAGGCATGCGCAAAAGTGATCTGCGCCATTATATTGATACACATTACACGCCAGCCAACACTGTTATTTCTGCGGCTGGGGCAGTAAATCATAGTGCTTTGGTTACGCAGGTTACAGAATTATTTGGTAACCAAAATCGGGCGAAACGCAGTACGTTTAAGGAAGCATCTTATAAAGGCGGAGAGACGCGTATCGAGAGAGATTTAGAGCAAGCGCATTTTATCCTTGGTTTTCAAGGCATAAGCCGCATGCATGAGGATTACTATGCTGCGCAAATCCTCTCCAGCATTTTAGGTAGCGGCATGTCATCGCGCTTGTTTCAAGAGGTGCGCGAGAAACGCGGGCTTGTTTATTCGATTTTCAGCTTCCATAGTGGCTATCAAGATGATGGACAATTCGGCATTTATGCGGGCACTGGCGGCGATAAAATGAAAGAAATCATCCCAGTGATTTGTGACGAAGTCATGAAAATTGGCGAAGATGTGAGCGAAGAAGAACTTGAGCGCGCAAAAATTCAACTTAAAGCAGGGATGCTCATGGGCAGAGAATCTATGATGACGCGCGCCGATCAACAAGCCAAATATATGTTATTTCGTGACGAGGTGTTTAATCTCAACAACATGATCGCGGAAATTGATCGCGTTGATATTGCCGCTCTTAAACGTGTGGCGAAGCGCATATTTTCTGGCGGACAAATGACCCTCGCCGCGCTTGGGCCATTGGGTGCGCTGGAATCTTTTGATTCAATTGAACGCCGGTTAAATACGAAAAAAGCGGCTTAACGCGTCAAGTCGAGAACATGGTCAAAGCGACCAATTCGCACATATTCTAATATCTCTTCCCGTGCTTCAGATAAAGAAGCTAATGCTAGCTCCGCTTCGACAGGGACAACGATGACTCCCATTTGATGGTCATCGTTTCGCTCGTAACTCTCGCGGGCAATGTTGGAAATATCTTTAGGCCCTTCGCTTCGCGCATCACTGGTTAGTAAAATATCAAACTTGAGCGAGGCTAAATAATATAATTCACCATCCTTAATCCCTTTGCCCAAGCTGTGCTGAATTGTATCAGCGTAGCCAATATTTTGAAGCACATAGGGAAGCACGCTTAGCGGTGTTGATTCATCAATGAGAATTGATTTTTGTGTTGGCGGCTTGCCTAATAGACTTTCCAGCACATTAGGTGCTTCGTGTGCAAAACGCGCCAAAGCTATATTGAGCACTTTGTCATTATATTGGTTTTGCAAAGCAACATAATCTGCGCCGTGTTTATATGCATGAGCAATGGCGTTGAATAGTTTTTCACGCTTATTTTGATTTTCACTAGCAGGTTGAATTATGCCTTTTTTCTTGTCTAATCTTTTTGACATTATTTGTACCTAAAACAATTTAAATATATTGTTTGGATATCAAATATTGATCACTATGTCAATTTAAACCCTTAAGCCCTACCAGTTGCGCCAGAGAGCATGGCGGGGTCTACGCCTAAATGCGCGAGTGCCATGGTCCATTTTTCATCGGTCTTATCGTGGAATACTAATGCGGGATCCGCATCGACAACCAACCATGAATTTTGTTGTAGCTCTTGCTCCAATTGTCCTGGAGTCCATCCAGCATAACCGAGTACAAAGAGCCCGTCTTTGGGCGCGCCCCCAGTCGCAATTTCTCGCAATGTATCGATTGTGCCGCTTATGCTGAAATGGTCGTTGACTGATATGGTATCATTTTGTTCAAAATCTTTGCTGTGCAACAAAAATCCACGGACAGGCTCGACAGGTCCTCCGCTCATAACTGAAAAATTACGATGCGGCGCTTCGTGCTGTGAATCCTCGTCATTTTTTAAATGGATGTCGGATTTTATGCCGAGCTGATCGAGCAAATCATTAAAGTCCAAGTTGGCCATTTCTTCATTAATAACTATGCCCATTGCACCGTTTTTATCGTGCGCGCACATAAAAATGACGCTACGCTCAAATCGCGGGTCGCTGATGTGGGGCATCGCAAGCAAAAGTTTTCCAACCAAATATCCAGTATTGTGCACGGTGTATCTTTTCTTATAGTGTGAACGAACCTATCTTATAGCATAAACATATGGGGTTTGTATTTGCCATGTTAAGAAAATTTTTTATTTCATTGTGCGTTCCGTTTTTTATTATCACTATGCTGGTATATATTTGCTCATACGCTCATGCAGCGGGAAATGCAACGGACAGCGCGTGGACTAGCTCCGACAATTCGCGTGTTCGCATTTTATCGGGCGTTAACACGATTGGCGAGAGTACACAGATAGAAGCCGCACTAGAATTAACTTTGGGGCAAGGTTGGCACACCTATTGGAAACATTCTGGCGATGCTGGCCTACCTATTCGTTTTGATTGGAGTGGCTCTAGCAATATTAAAAATATTGAGGTTTTATGGCCGCTTCCAATCCGAACAATAGAGATGAAAGAGTTCACTGTTTTTTCTTATAGCGGGAAGACTACATTTCCGCTACGTATCGAATTGAAAGAACCGAGTAAAGCGGCGATTATAAAAGGCGCTTTGCAATTCATGGTTTGTAAGGATATTTGTATACCTGAGACACTTGATGTTTCACTCACATTAGTAAGTGGGCTAGGTAAACCTTCGGTGCATGCTAAGCTTATTAGCTTTGCAAAACAGAAGGTGCCGCAACAGGTGAAAAGAACTGTTGAAAGCGATGCCATTGATATTATTAAAGTGCGCCCTGAGAAAGACAACATAGCGATTACATCAAAATTAAAAAATGGCTTTAGGAACGCGGATATAATCGTCTATACAGATGAATATGTTCTGACTGCTAAGCCTGACATTCAGATGCGGGAAAATAGCAACAATATCGCAAAAATTGTTATCAAAGCGCCCGAAGATACTAAAGATTTAGCCGAAGACTTAAAGGGTAGAAAGCTTTATATTATTATGAGCGATGGCAAAACTTCGATAGAAAAATCGTTCGATTTTTAACAATAAACCGCCAACGTCCGTTTCACCACATTTGTAACATCATATTCTCGTTCAGCGAGAGCGCGGCTGGCTTTGCCCATAGTTTCGCATTTTTGCGGATCTTGGATTAATATCTGTATAGCATTGGCTGTTGCTGTTGCGTCTTTAGAAGGTACAAGCATTCCATTCACACCATCTTCGACCGCTTCTCTACATCCGGCGTGGTTGGTGGTGATAATCGGGCGCCCAGTGGCGGCGGCTTCAAGCAAAACTTTAGGCACACCTTCTCCGTAATAAGAGGGGTAGCAAATAATGGTGGCGGCTTGATATAAAGTGGCCATATCATCGATTTTGCCCAGCCATTCAACATCACTGTTGGCAAGCATATTATCCATCTGTACTTTCGAGATTGCACGCGGGTTGCTTTGTGATATCCCTCCGGCTATTTGAAAACGAGCTTTCACGCCTCGCTGAGCGCAGATTTTTGTGGCTTCAATAAAAACAGCAACTCCTTTATCATGCACAAGGCGCGTGGGCATGAGGATAATGGGACATTCATCTTGTGGCAGTGGCGTGAATTTAAACGCATTCAGATCAACACCGGAACCGCGAATTAATGTGCATTGCTTTTGATCTGCAAAACCGCGCCTCATCATCAATGCCATATCATCAGGATTTTGAAAGATTAGCTTAATATGCGGCGCTTTCAATGCGAATTTCAGGAATGGAGAAAGTATAAAACGCAACATTTTTGGCTTTAAACCATCTCCTGAAAATAAATACCCCAAGCCTGCCAGCGTGTGAATGATGCATATATCTTTGTGAAAACGCGCCGCAATTCCCGTTAGAAATGCGTATTTTAACGTTATAGCGTGCACATGAGTTGGGCGCTCGGCTTTAATAATGCGATGAATATTAATCAAAATTTTCATCGATGTAAGCGGCGTGAATCCTTTTTGCGCATCAGGCAGTTCATGACCGGTAAAGCCTTCATCATGTAGACGTCCATTTTTATGCGCATCATTAACGGCAACGCTGACGGAAAATCCTGCTTGCTGCGCACCTTGGGCTAAGGGCAAGCGATGAGACCAGAACCAATCAATGTGATTAATCACGAGCAGAAGTTTTTTGTCTTTGGCCTTGTCGCGCATATTATGTTGCGTTTTTTGGGTTGTTTTTAAATTCTGCTTCGATCATATCTTGCAAACCTTGTTGCAAAGTAAATGGCGGTGTAAACTCCGTTGCATGCGCTTTATCCGCATTGACGATCGTGTTGGCGCAAAATTTTTGCACGCGAATTTTGCTGATCGGGAATTTTTGACCTGTGATGTTGGCCACCACATCAAATACTGCGCCGCCTGTAATGCCTAACAGATAAGGTAGCTTAAAACCTTCACCCTCCCGCCCTAAAGCGTTTCGTACATATTTGACGAAGTCACCCATTTTTAGATCGGGTTTGTCCGCATAATTATAGAGATGGGAGCCATTCTTCAACGTCAGCGTATATTTCAAAAATGCCGAAACATTTGCCACATAGGCGATGGATTTATTATTTTGTCCATCACCGATCATGATGAATTTGCCGCTGGTTATTTGTTTCATCAATGTATAAATATTACCGCGATTGCCCGCGCCGAACGTTGCGACAAGGCGTATTGTAACCAATTTACGATTGATTTTATCCTCATTCGCCCATTTCAAAAACACCACTTCGCTATCGAGTTTTGATTGCCCGTAATTGTTAAAGGGCGCGGGGGCATGTATTTCCGCAGCGCCGCGTGCCTCATCTTCCGGCTCTAATGGGTAGACCGCGACAGAACTTGTGAAGATAATCGTTTGAATATCATGCGCCATTGCAGCGGCTATTACGTTGCGCGCCCCGCCTACATTTACATTGTAATATTTTGAAACGGGAGATACATCATCGCGATGTTCGGCGGCCAAATGATAAATCACATCAACACCCGCCATCGCGGCAACAAGCGCGTGCTTGTCTGTGACATCAACAATGACCGAGTGATCTGGATATTTGGATGAAGGCACGATATCAATCAAGGCAACATCATGCCCGTCCTTAATCAGAATATCCGCCAATTGTGTGCCGATAAACCCTGCGCCGCCTGTTATTGCTATTTTCATTTGTTTTTCCATCTTGCTTTTCTACCCTACATCCACCGTTGATGCCAAGCCTGAAACATTAAAATCGTCCAAAGTTTATCACTATGGTTGCCTTGACCGTCTATATGCGCTTGCCACACATTGCGGATTGTTTTCGTATTAAGCAGACCATGTTTATTAAGAGCATCCTCACTCAAAAGCGTATCTGCCCAATCACGTAAATCTTCGCGAAGCCATTGCGCCAGAGGGATAGAAAATCCTTGCTTGGGGCGGTCAAATAAATTATCCGGTACGTATCGTTTTAATAATTGGCGGAGGAGTATTTTCCCCTGCCCGCTTTTAATCTTGTTCTTTAGCGGCAGCGTCCAAACAAATTCGAATAGGCGCGTATCCAAAAGAGGCGCGCGCGCCTCAAGCCCAACAGCCATGCTTGCGCGATCAACTTTGGTTAAAATATTATGCGGCAGATAACCCACACTGTCCCAAAACATCATTTTCTCGGCAAAAGATAAATCGGCGTGTGGCGTGCCCAATGTGGTTTGAAGACCGTGCGTTTCGAATAATGGCGGCTCCGTCCATTTGGTGATAAGACGCGTGTAAATTTCCTCGTCTGAATCGAGAGATAGAATATCAGCGACCTTGTGCAGCTTTGATCCGAATTGCGAATGGCTTTTGGTTATTTTATCAAGCGTGTTTACGGGCATTTTTTGCAAGGCATGGGATAACCCGTGCCGTATAATTTTGGGCATAGACTGGCTTAACCGCTGTATTTTTGGCCCTTGGATATGGCGACTGTAGCCTCCCAAAAGCTCATCTCCGCCATCACCAGATAGCGCAACGCTTACCTCCTTGCGGGCAAATTGGCTGACGAGGAATGTCGGAATTGCGGAGATATCAGCAAATGGTTCGTCATAGATGTCTGGCAGTTTTGGTATTATATTGCGTGCATCTTGGGGGCTGCACATGTGTTCGTGATGTTCACATCCTAAATGCGCGGCGATTTTGGCAGCAAACGGGGCTTCGTTGAAGCCATTTTCCTCAAATCCTATCGTGTAAGTTTTAACGGCGCTCTTGTTTGATTTTTGCATCAATGCAACCACGCTCGCGCTATCAATACCGCCTGATAAAAATGCGCCCAATGGTACGTCAGCGATCATGCGCTCCTGCACGCATTGCGCAAAAAGCACTTCAAATTCATCGAGCATCTGCTCATCGGTTTTTGTGGAAAGATTATCCTTGCCCGCAGCGAGAGTTTCTGCGGCGCTCCAGTAAGCTTTCATTTTGGCGGCTAAGTTTTCTTCGGTTTGGAGTTTATCGACTTCAATGCTCAAAAAATGAGCGGGGGGCAATTGCCAAATATTTTCGTAGATACAATGCGGCGCTTCGATATACCCTTTTGAAAAATATCCGTGCATGGCTGTGGTGTGGATTTTCTGTATAAAATCAGGATGATTATGAACGGCCTTAAGTTCGGATGCAAAGAATACGTCGCGCCCAGACCAGCCGATATAAAGCGGTTTTTTGCCCATGCGATCACGTGCAAAATGCAGCGTGCGAGTTTTACGATCCCATAGCGCAAATGCAAACATTCCATTGAGTTTTTTTAATGTGCGCGTAAATCCCCATGCTTCGATGGCGGCCAAAATAACGGCTGTATCACTTTGTCCCTTAATGGTGTCTGCTTCCGCGGTTTCATTTTCGAGCATCTGGCGAAGCTCGCGGAAATTATAAATCTCACCATTATAACTTATGACATAGCGCTCCGATCTGCTTACCATTGGCTGCGCACCATCATTGCTAAGATCAAGAATAGACAAACGCCTATGTGCCAGCACCAAATGCGTATCGGGATCTTGCCAGATACCTCCGCTATCGGGACCGCGATGAGTCAATGCGGTATTCATAGCCTTTGCAATGTCTTGCATTTGCGCGCGTGATCGCTGCGCTTTTATGCTATAAAACCCTGTAATGCCGCACATTAAAACTTCACCATTCTTATCGACGTTTAAATCTGTTAAAATAAGATTATAGCTTACAAGGATACACAAACAGATCATGAATATCGATTTATTATTCACCGCAAAAGGCGAGGCCGGATTAATTTCCAGTGAAAATTTGGCGAAGAAGCTTGCGGGTGTGGTTATGGATACGCAAAGCGGATTTTTTACGTTGGAATTTAAAGATATGGATTTTTTAGAATTGAATATCCCCGTTGAGCAAACTTTTAATGCAACGCTTGATACTTGCCCTTTCATACATATTGCCAGCGTCAAAGACGGTCATATCGGGCAGGCTTATCAAGTGCCTTTAATGTTTCTTGATGATCCGTATCGCGCCGAGATGCATGGACATGCGGCGGCGATTCCTCATCCTTTGGCCGCGTTCAGTTACTTTGTGAAGGCCGCCGTATTTGGGCAGCCTGTGCATCGCGATGATTTAGCAGACGACGAGACGATGGGCTGTATTTTAGGCGATGCCACGCCTTCTAGCTTGCAATTTGCACCGCACCTTGCGCGTCGCGCCACAATGGAAGCCGCACCCAAAGCCGCGCCACGGGCGCCAGGGGTTAACTTGCCGGGGATGGGGCTTGGTGGGCGTAGCAGTTCAAGTGGCACACATGGTGGCGGTTACCCCACAGGCCATGATGACGAGGATTAAGAGCAAAGGAACTTTTAGAGTCTCAATGTGTTTGTGTATGTGAATCTATTTATCAAAAGGAGATTGCAATGAGCAACACTAAATCTTTAAAAGCTGTTAATAAGGCTCTAACCGAAACTTTCATTCTTTATTTCAAAACGCATGCATTTCATTGGAACGTGACAGGTCCGAGCTTTCATTCTCTGCATGTTATGTTTGAAGAGCAATATAGCGATATGTGGAAAGCCTTAGATATTTTAGCCGAGCGCGTGCGCCAGCTTGATTCTATGGCGCCAATTAATCCAGCGGAAATCATGAAAAATGCAACGCTTCAACATGCTGGTCAAACGCCAGATGCCAATGAAATGGTGAAAGCCTTGGCTAATGATAATCGTGAAATTGTTAATATTTTAAAAGACGCGGCGCAAAGCGCGGCTGATGCTGGCGACCCCGCCACCGAAGATATGTTGATTGCGCGGATGCAGGCTCATGATCAATATGCGTGGATGCTCGAAAGCTCGATTGACAAAGCGGCTTAACGCCGTTTTTGAAATACAAGAATATTTGTAGGCTGGTGTAAGGCGTTACCCCCTTCCCAGTCTATTTTTATATGGCCAACATTATGCATGGTTTTTGCAATTGCGCGGTTCATGTCATTAATCAAAAATGTTGGGGGTGGCCCTTTTATATCGTCCACATGAACAAAAACTTGAGCTTGAGGCTTCATTATAGCCGCAAGTTCTCCGAATATATCCGCCATGCGTTTTAAATATTCATCATAATTTGCGTAATTTGGGTCGCCGCCATAAAGGGGATTATATTGGTCGCCTTGTTCCATAAATGGCGGTGATGTAATACAAGCGTCCATTAAGGGGAATTGATATTGGTCGATATCGGCAGCGTCACCATGTCGCACATTTTGCCAGCCCTCCATTTGCCCTGCTGCCCATTCAAAGCGTTCTGCGTCAGCTTCAATGCCATATGCGCGGCGTTTTAATTGCTCTGCGGCAAATGCGGTTGTGCCAAACCCTAAAAATGGATCAATGATGTTTTCACCCTTTTTTGTATAGTTTTGTATGAAATATTGGGGGATAGCAGGAGAGAATTGGTCGCAATTATCCTCGTCCTTTGGCACGTTATCGGGGATGATAAACGGCAGGGTTATATGGTCAAGAAATGGTGAATTAATGCGCTTTTTCACGTCTAATTTTTCGCCATTTTGCTACATTGGCGTTATGTTCGGCAAGCGTTTTGGAAAAGACATGCCCGCCAGTGCCATCAGCGACAAAATAAATATAATCATGTTTTTCAGGGTTAAGTACGGCGCGGATTGATGCCTCGCCCGGGTTGGCGATGGGGCCTGGAGGCAGACCCGCATTTTTATAGGTGTTATAAGGTGAATCATATTGTAGATCTTTGCGTAATAAACGCCGCCCCAATGGGCCTTTGCCATCATTTTTGTGAACGCCCTTTGTTATTGCATAAATTACGGTGGGGTCGGTTTGCAATGGGATGCCGCGTTCAAGACGATTGATGAAAACGCCCGCGACGCGCTCACGCTCATCAGGAACTGCTGTTTCTTTTTCAACAATTGAAGCCAGCGTAATTGCTTGCTCTTTTGTATTAAACGGCAGCCCCTCAGCGCGCGTTTCCCATGCATTATCAATGCTTTTTTGCATAGCCGCTTCCATTCGCACTATGACTTCCTCCACTTCCTCACCTTTTTGAAAACGGTAAGTATCGGGTAGCAATGAACCTTCAGTAGGGAGCGTTTTTGAGCGGCGCGGAATTAAATCATCCTGCGCATTCAACAAAACAACAACCTCATAACTGGTCAAACCTTCCCGAACGGTGACTTGGCGCTTAACGGTATCGCCATCGCGCATTTTCACCATGATTTCGCGCGGGCTGATGTTGGGGGTGATCTCGTATTCGCCAGCTTGCAATTTATCTTGCGCCGCCGATATGCGCGTGCCGAAAATAAAAATATATGGATTATTGATGGCTTTTTCGCTGAATAATTTATGCGCGATTGCCGTTAAGTCTGTGCCGCGTTCAATGGTAATATTTTTGGTTTGCGCCAAATCACCAGCGCTATTGAATTGATTTGCCCCCCACCAGAACGCCAATCCAAACAACACGCATGCGGTTGTAAAAGCATAAATCATAAACCCCAGCACAAAGGATAGGCCTTTTTTGGCAGCTTTTTTGTCTTTAAGCTCGCGTGGGGTTTTCGACGGAGTGTCGTTCATGTTAAATGACACCCTTCATTTCGTAGACACTAAAAAAGACCACTTGTCTGATTGGCCGGATCATTAATAGAGTCAAGAAATCCACCTTTAGTAATCTTTATGGAGAGCGGTGCAATCGTTTGCGCCATACTTTGCAGACGAGCATTTGTAGCCTCAAAACCTTTGCGCAATTCATTTATAATATATTCAGAAATCTTTGCATCACAGGATGTCGTCATAGTTTTGGGTATTTCTACTACAAACACATCAGCACTTTCTAATGCTTCGTTCACTTCAGCAGAAAGTGTTGTATCAGGAAGGAGCAAAGCGATTTTATGTAGTCCTGCGACTAAACGACTAGGACTCGCATTTAACAAATCGCTAACATCCTCACGAGATTGCGGTGTATTATTCCATAGCCTGTAAAACTCAGTTTTGACAGGTGGTATTACATTATTCTGAAATGGTGTTTTACAGTTCATGGTGCTATATTAATCGTAATCATATTGACACGCAACCCGTTTATGCGACATCTATAAGAATGCATAACCGACTATTTCAACGCCTTCATCACCAGAGAAGCGTTTGTTCCGCCGAAACCGAAGGAATTGGACAGCACGGCTTTGATGGGCTTTTCTTTTGCGACTTTGGGCACGAGATCAATGCCTTTGCAATTTTCGGAAACGTTATCCAAATTTAATGTAGGCGGCATTACTCCTGTTTGCATAGCCTTCATCGCATAGATGGCTTCTACTGCGCCTGCCGCGCCGAGCAAGTGTCCAATTGCAGATTTGGTGGAGGACATGGAAACACTGTCGAGCGCATTAACGAATAAACGCTTAACCGCGCCGCATTCAATGCCGTCACCGACAGGGGTCGATGTGCCGTGTGCGTTGATATAGTCGATGTCTTCGGGGTTGAGTTTTGCGCGTTTGAGCGCGGCTTCCATTGCGCGATAGCCGCCATTGCCGTCTTCGGCGGGGCTAGTGATGTGGTGTGCATCGCCTGATAAGCCATAGCCGACCACCTCACCATAAATTTTTGCGCCACGTTTTTTTGCGTGTTCGTATTCTTCAAGCACTACAATCCCTGCACCTTCTCCAATTACGAATCCATCGCGTGCGTCATCCCACGGGCGTGATGCGGCTTGTGGGGTGTCGTTATATTGCGTTGATAGAGCGCGCGCTGCGGCGAATCCTGCCACGCCGAGACGGCAGACTGCACCTTCTGCACCCCCTGCAATCATGACATCGGCATCATCTAATGCGATCAAACGGGCTGCGTCTCCGATGGCATGTGTGCCCGTTGCGCAAGCGGTCACCACGGAATGATTAGGGCCGCGATAGCCGTATTTGATAGACACATGGCCCGAGGTCAGGTTAATCAATGACGCAGGCACGAAAAATGGCGAAATGCGGCGTGGGCCGCGCTCGTTCATAAGGATTGATGTTTTGTAAATTTCATCCAATCCGCCAATACCAGAGCCAATCAAAACACCAGTGCGGTTTTGTTGTTCTTCGGTTTTGGCTTCATAGCCCGAATCTTTGATGGCTTCGGATGCCGCGGCAATGCCGTATGTGATAAACACATCGACTTTGCGTTGTTCTTTGGGTTCAAGATAAAGATCGGGATTAAAAGCGCCATCTGTTGGGTTTTCGCTGTCGGTGCGTGGAATGATTCCCGCGATTTTGGATGTAATATCAGAAACATCGAAATGTTCGATTTTTTTGATACCGCTGCGGCCATTGGTGATAGCGCCCCAATTATGATCGACGCCCATACCCAAAGGCGTCACCATACCTAAACCTGTTACAACTACGCGTCTCATTGTTCTTTCCCTCATGTGGTTGATATAAATATCCCCGCTTTCGCGGGGCGTATTTTAAAACTTAACATTATAGCGGAGGCTTATTCAGCGGCGTTTGCTTTAATGAATGTAATTGCATCGGCTACAGTTTGGATTTTTTCTGCCGCGTCATCAGGGATTTCAAGGCTAAACTCTTCTTCAAAAGCCATAACCAATTCCACAATATCCAAAGAATCTGCCCCTAGATCATCGATAAAGCTCGCGCTTTCTACAACTTTGTCATCGTCTACACCCAAATGCTCGACTACAATTTTCTTAACGCGCTCTGCTATATCACTCATTTTTTTTCCTTAATCGTTTATTTTATCTTTTTTTAGATGACCGTTCATCTGCGCAAAACTTTAACAGCACGAATCACAAATGCAAGTCATTTTGTTTATGTAGCACGAAGATCATAATTTTCAATGTCGCCTCAACGTCTTATGTGATCTGGAATGTGGATAAGGTTATCAATAACAATTTTTGCGCCTGCATCTCGCAAAATTTGCGTCTGATTTTTCTGGTCATGAGACGTGCCAACAAAGCCCAGAACGTCTATGCCTGCGGCAACAGCGGCATTTACACCGGTGGGGCTATCTTCGATGACTAACGCATTTTGCGGGCCGATTTTCATTTGTTCGCAAGCAAATAAGAATAAGTCTGGCGCGGGTTTAGGATTTTTTACCTGAATTTTGGTAAAAATAAAGGACTCGGTGAAATGGTGGATAAGACCAGTGAGCTCGAGAGAATGTATCACATTACTACGCTCACCATTTGATCCTACACATATTTTATGGTCGGCTTTGATGAGCGTTATTATGTTGTCGGCATTGGGCACAGCCATCAATTCATCAGATTTACGCAGGTTAATTTTATCGGCATGCCGTTGAATGATATCGCGAGAAATGGTTGTGCCGTGGCGCGCGGAGAGCATATCGACGATGGTCGTCCAGCTATGGCCTGCGAATAATTCCATACATAGCGCGGCTGTATATTCCGCAAACCCCAGATTGTTTAAAAGCTCCGCCGTTACGCTCGCGTACAGATTTTCGCTGTCGACCAATGTGCCGTCGCAGTCAAAAATTATGAGATCGTGTTTGTCATTCATGATTGAGACAATACACGAGTTCGCAACGACGAACCACCTGCCCTATGTTTATTTTCTTATTTTACAAAACGTTATCAAATAAATGCATAATATATTTGCATTCCGTAAAACAATGTGGCATAAGGTGTTTTTAGATTACAAAAGGATATAAAAAATGGCATTGCCGAGAAACCTTACAACGATTTTTGCGTCCGCCACAATAGCTTTAGACTTAGCCGCTGGTACAGCGTCAAATGCCGCCGAAGCCGATTTTGATTTATTTCCGAAAGGTAGCGCCCCTGGGCGTCCATCTTTTGAAGCTGCAAATGTGTTCGCTGGCCTTGATAGCACGCATGGGGTGTTTGTAGGTTTCAACCTTCCATTTTCAAACACCAATTTTAATCCATTCGTGAATGTTGCTGCGAGAATTTCTTCAGATGACCGCTTAAATCTAGAGCTAGGGTTAACACATCTATTTCCTCCAACAACCAGTTCTCTTAGCGGCTTTTCTCTTGGCTTAGGGCATAGCTCTAATGGTGAAGATCCTAATGAAGAATATATTTATGGCAGATGCGACTTTTCCCTTTTTGAAAAAGGAAATTTAAGTGGTGGTGCTTACGTCCAATGGCAAACGGATTTTAAAGCTCCTAGCGTGCACGGCGGTGTCGAAATTAAATTAAGTCGATAAAAATAATTTCATAAAAAATTCACTGCGTACAAACACACCCCAAAATCTAAATATGAGAGGAATATAATTATGAGTAGATTAACACAAACTGCGGCGGCTGTTTTAACGACTAGCGCATTAACTGTTGGCTCAGGAGTTCACGCGCAAAGCACAGACGCTATTGCAGATGGCGCTAACGATGCAAAAAACACTGTTGAAATGATCGGAAATGGTTTAAAGAGCATAAACCCTAGCCAAGTCAAAGATGCAGCGACCGAAAAAGCATCCGATGCCGTAGAAGGTAAAATCCAAGATGGTCGTGAGTTTATTGAAGATAAAGCAATAGAAGGTGTTCAGAAAATTGGTGCCGTAGCTACAGAAGAGCTAGAAAAGCGTGGATTTAAACTTCCTGAATTTGATATACTTGTTGCTACTACTGAAACTGCTGGTCAAGCTTTGCAAGCTGGTCAAATTTTTTATGAAGGTCTAAAATCTGACTTTAAAACTCGGGCAGGCTATACCTTCTATATGATCCGTCCTAACGGTCAGGATTCGCAAGATATTTCAAATATCGATGAAAATATTTTTGGCGTTAGACTTTTTAGTGATGCTAAACTGTTTAAAAAAGATAATTTAGATTTAAATTTGTCAGGACAAGTTGGACTACAAACATCAGGAACGTATGCTGAACTTGCATTAAATACAGAGTACAAATTTATTGACACCGAAAATGTAGACATTATAGGGACAGGCTCAATTAGATATACTCAGTATGATGTGGGCAGTGTAACCACAGTACCGGTGGGATTAAAAGCAGAATTCAATGTTCCTATTGGTAAAACAAGCACCCTTACTGGAAAAGCAGAAATTCCTATGGCTTTGAGGCTTTATCAAGATGATGTTACTGACTCGGAAGCAGAAACGAAATGGGCTATTAACTATCTTAACTTTACCGCTGACTTTTAATCAGCCTTAATCAGCAAAAAAGCCCGACATCCTTTTAAATGTCGGGCTTTTTAATGCACTGAAACTCGATGATTAAATCATCGCCATCCCACCATTAACATGAATCGTTTGCCCCGTCACATAGGCGGCTTCTTCGCTGGCGAGGTAGGTGACGGCGGCGGCGATATCCTCACTCGCGCCCATTTTCCCCGCGGGGATTGTGGCGTTGATTTTGTCTTTTTGCCCATCATCGAGCGCATCGGTCATTGCTGTGGCGATAAAGCCGGGGGCTACGCAATTTACAGTAATGCCACGGCTGGCGATTTCCTGCGCCATCGCTTTACTCCAGCCAATCATGCCGGCCTTTGAGGCCACGTAGTTACATTGACCCGGATTACCTGTAACCCCCACCACAGATGCTATATTAATAATACGTCCGTTGCGACGTTTCATCATGCCGCGCTGCACGGCTTTGGCGAGCTTAAATGTGGCGGTCATGTTCACATCAATCACCTCCTGCCATTCCTCATCCTTCATACGCATAGAAAGATTATCACGGGTAAGGCCAGCGTTATTTACAAGGATATCAATTTGCCCCAACGCTTCTTCGGCGCGTTTGACGAGTTCGGTTACGGCTTCGGCGGTGGAAAGGTCGGCGGTGAGGATGCTCACGCGTGCCCCCAGCTCTTTGGCGAGCGCCTCAAGCTTTGCAGTATTGCGCCCCGATATTCCCACATGCGCGCCTTGAGCGTGGAGGGCTTTAGCGATTGCGCCACCAATGCCACCTGTCGCGCCAGTGATGAGGGCTGTCTTTCCAGTTAAATCGAACATGTGTGTGAATCTCCTTTAGTTGAGGGACGAATTTAAAATATCATAGGTGGCAAGTACAGCTTTAAAATAGGTCGCCGCTAATGCGCACGAATAATTTAGTCCGTTCGTATATTTTAAACATTTAAACCAGCGCTTCGATGAGTGCTTCAATTTCCGCTGCTGTGCCCGCGTTTTTGCATTCGATGTCTTTATCAATGCGTCTCACGAGACCAGATAGGACTTTGCCTGCGCCGAGTTCTACCATTTGCTCTACGCCATTTTCTCTCGCCCAAAGTACGGATTCACGCCAGCGCACCATGCCAGTGACTTGTTCAACGAGAAGCTTACGAATTTCATCGGGATCGCTGGTGGATGCCGCGGTTACGTTGGCGATTAATGGCACGATGGGAGATTTAATGTTGGTTTCGCCAAGCGCATCGCGCATGGCATCTGCGGCGGGACCCATGAGCGCGCAGTGGAAGGGCGCGCTGACGGGGAGAATGACAGCGCGCTTTGCGCCCTGTTCGCTCGCCAGTTCTACCGCGCGCGCAACGGCATCCTTGTGACCGCTGACGACTACTTGCCCGACAGAATTATCGTTGGCGGCGGAGCAAATTTGGCCGTTTGTGCTATCATTGGCAATTTGCTCGACCTCTTCAAACGATAGGCCAAGGATCGCGGCCATTGAACCAACGCCTAAGGGGACGGCTTTTTGCATCGCTTGACCACGGAGTTTAAGCAGTTTAGCGGCATCGTATAAACTAAAGCTCCCCGCAGCGGTGAGTGCGGAATATTCGCCCAGTGAATGCCCCGCAACAAATGCGCATTTTTGCGCCAAATCAATGCGACCTTGTTTTTTGAGGATTTCAACCACCGCGAGTGAAACCGCCATGAGCGCGGGCTGTGTGTTTTCGGTCATATTAAGATCAGAATCCTCACCGTTGAACATCATGGCACTGAGTTTTTGTGATAGCGCATCGTCGACTTGTTCAAATATATCGCGGGCTTCGACGAAGTTTTCGGCTAAATCCTTTCCCATCCCAATGAATTGCGAGCCTTGGCCAGGGAAAATAAATGCGCGTGTCATAGTGGTGCTCCTAATAATTAACCAAATTCGAATAAATAATTTCTACATTGAGATATAAACGCAGTTTTACTCATAGTCAAAAACTTTGCTTCAGCCGCCAAAATCCGCATAAAACCGTTAAATTGTTGTTTATAATAAATAAATGGGAACTAAATCATAAACGCGCCGTTGGTCAATTTAGTAAACAGCACCAGAAAGGACAATAAAATGGGAGCAATACTTATGTGGCTAATCGGAATACCGATTCCATTGATCATTATTCTAATCCTAATCTTTTAATTTTAACAACTTCAGAAAGGTATCGTTATGAACCAAATTATATATCTTGTAGGACTAATCGTTGTCGTTATGGCTATTTTGTCATTCGTTGGTTTAGCATAGGGGGCGATGAGACATGAAAATTGAATCAAACCAAACACATTTTGAATGGAGCACTATTTTTGCCGGCTCAGCAGTTATGCTGGCGGTCACTATAGTCTTGTCTCAATTCGGAGCCGCTATTGGTCTATCGGCTGATGGTCGATTGTTTGAAGATGTAAATCTTCTGCATTGGGCGGTTATTGCAACAGGTATCTGGCTTTTATGGGTGCAATTGATTGCATCTGTTTTGGGGGGATATATCTCCGGACGTATGCGTTCAAAAACACCTGACTATACACCTCATGAAAATGAATTGAGAGACGGGTTTTATGGCCTAGTCACTTGGGCTGTTAGCACGTTTGTCGTCTTCACTGTTCTTGGTATCATCGCTGGATTTAGCGTCCTGATCGATACAATGAACGGTCCATTGGCTGTTCCTGATGAAATAAGTGATGCAGAACAAAATGCGGCAATAATTTCTGCATTTTTTATGGGCGCTGTTTCATTGATTTCTGCTGTAGTATCTTGGTGGGCTGCGACTGTTGGTGGCGACCATAGAGATAAAGGCACGGATTTCAGTAAAGTTATTACTTTTAGAGTGTAATCTAAAAAATAAATATTATTTTAAAGAGGCTCTTTTGTAATGAAAGAGCCTTTTTATTCTTTTACAAAATAAGCCTTGATTTATACGCCCTATCTGCCCTATAGTGCCCAAACTTAAATGAAACCTCGCTGGTATCATGGAATATCAGCTTTAACCGAGAGGAGCATGCATATGCCAATCTACGAAACCGTGTTTATGTCACGGCAAGATCTGACTGACGGTCAGGTTAACGATCTCACTGAGAAATATTCTGGTGTGATTAAAGATCAAAAAGGTAAAATCCTTAAAACTGAGCAATGGGGACTTCGCACCTTGGCTTATAAGATCAACAAATCCCGCAAGGCGCATTACACATTGATCGAATATGATGCTCCTGGTACAGCCGTGATTGAGCTTGAGCGTTTGATGCGCATTGACGAGGACGTTGTGCGTTCATTGTCTATTCGCCTTGATGAAGCCTCTACAGAAGCTTCACCGATCATGAACAAAGCACGTGATGACGATAAAAAACCATATAACAAAAATGAGAAGGAGGCCGCATAATGGCTGATGATCAAAAACGTCCATTTTTCCGCCGTAGCAAAAGCTGTGCTTTTTCAGGTGAGAACGCACAAAAAATCGACTGGAAAGATCCAAAAACTTTGGGTCGCTTCATATCAGAGCGTGGCAAAATGACTCCAAGCCGTATAACGAATGTTTCACAAAAGAGACAGCGTGAATTGGCGAAGAATATTAAACGCGCTCGTTTCATGGCGCTTATGCCGTATTTAAACAACGAACCGGAAGCCCCACGTGCGCACAGCAACCGTGGCGATCACCGTTAGAAATTAAGGAGAGATAGATCATGTCTACTCAGGTTATTTTATTAGAACGTGTTGAAAAGCTTGGCAATTTGGGTGACGTTGTTGCCGTGAAGCCTGGCTATGCACGCAATTACTTATTGCCACAGAAAAAAGCGTTACGCGCGAGCAAAGATAACATCGCGTATTTCGAAAGTCAGAAAAAACATCTGGCTTCCGAAAATGACAAGCTCAAAGCGGAAGCGGAAAAGTTGGCGAAAACAATCAAAGGCACAACCGTTTCTTTGATTCGCGCAGCTTCTGAAAGCGGACAGCTATACGGTTCAGTTACTTCACGTGATATTGCCGCAGGCCTGCGCGAAGAAAGTGGTGTAAGCACTATTCGTCGTTCAAATGTAAAAATGAGCCAAAATTACAAGCTCATCGGCTTGTTTCCTATCGAAATCATTTTGCACCCTGAAGTGATTGTCGAAGTCACGATCAACATTGCCCGCACGAAAGAAGAAGCACAAATGCAAGCCAAATCAGGTAAAGCATTGATTTCTGATGGATCGCAAGATGTGGCTCCAGAGAAAAATGTACAGCCTGCTGATGATGCCTTGAAAGCGGCATTGGATGACGAAGCTTTAGAAGCACAAAAAGATCGCCAATCTGAAGCAGACGAAAAAGCCGTAGAGGACGCTGCGAAAGCCGAAGAAAAAGCGGCGAAAAAAGCTGAAAAAGATGCCGCGAAACTTGCGGCGAGAGCGGCGGAAGACGCGGTAGAAGCTGAAGAAGCTCAGAATAACGAAGACGTCGAATAACATCTTTCTTATTTAAAATTTAAAAAAGCCTGCATTTATCAGTGCAGGCTTTTTTCTTATCTGGATATTTTTATAAAAGCGTCTTGGCAAAAATTTTCTTCTCGCTATAGTTTTAAAGATGGATATTCAATCAACAAAAGTGAGCGAGATAAAGCGTACTTTAGATGCGCAAATACAAAATTCTCCGCCCGTGGCTGTTGAAAAGCCGGTGATTGCGCCTTCGGCACATATTCAAAAACAAACACAAGAAGAAATCAAAACGCTTACGGATGATGAAGAAGCCGCGTTACAACAATGCTTGGCGCTGAGTTTTCTGGCTTATGATCCGCCCAAATATATCTGCGATACGTTGACTGAGCGGGGCTATAGCGATATTCAATTTTTATCAAAATTCTATACAGGCGCGCAAAGTGTATGCGCTGTTAAAGACGGGCGTGCGTTTGTCGTATTTCGGGGAAGCGTCAGTCTGCTGGACTGGATCATGGATTTTGCGTTCATTCCCTTTTTCTGGCCGTTGCAACATTTGGGTTTCGGGCTTACATGGTTGAGCCTGCGCGGTGATGTGCGACAATGGTTGGCGAACACGACATTTGATAATGTTGTTTTATCTGGGCATTCATTGGGCGGCGCAATGGCGCATTTAGCGGCCTACAGCCTTTCGAAAAATTATAACATCGTGAATGTCTTTACGTTCGGCGCGCCTAAGGCGGCTTTTATGGGCACGGCCAAACGCATTAATAACGCGCTCATTCAAGGTGACAAAACCCGCAAGCTTGGGGATGTTATTTATTGTAGCGTTAATCAGCGCGATATTGTGGCCAAAATGCCGTTGGCTTTGCTCGGTTATCGTGATGTGGGGCATTTGATTTACATCAATCACAGCAATCAGGTATTTATCTCCGAACAAGCCGTTTCCAAACGCAGTGATGATTCCATGAGCGATCTGGATTTCATCAGTGATTTGCTGGACACTGATAAACAAAGCTTTATCACGCAAGATTCTCATATCATTGATAAAATTAAACATTGGACTAAAAAAACAATTTTTTGGTGCAAACATATGTGGCCAGGCAGTGAAATCATTCCCATTTCCATCGCTTTATATTTTACAACCGCAGGATATTTTGCGCGATCGTCTCTTAATCATATGACCGAGCAATATATAGGTGTCTTTTTCAAAGAACGCTTTACGTTTCAACATATGGAGCCAACCAAATTCGGCGCTTTTTGTAGCGAGTTGAAAAAATTATTGTTTAAGGTCGTTGCTATTGGTTTGTTTTTATGGGGTTTGAGCGAAATTATTATATTTTTCTGGAATAGCTTTAGCGCCGCTGGAGATACCCAAACCTCTTAATTTCCTTGATATCTCTTTTCATCCCCGCTATTCACAGGGCTTTCGCGTTGTTTCTTTGCAATGCAGGCGTGCTATGGGTTATAAAAACTCATGGTTCAAGATATAGCATTTCAAGCCCCCCCGCATCAAGTTGACATTGGTAACGCCAATGATGCGCCCAATTATCGTGTATTGCCGCATAATATTGATGCGGAGGCAGGATTGCTTGGTGCGTTGATGGTTGATAACCGCGCGGTGGAAAAAGTGGGTGACCATCTAAAGCCCGCACATTTCTTTATGCCTGCGCATGAGCGTATTTTTGAAACCATTCTCACATTGATTGATCGCGGGCAAAACGCTTCGCCCGTTACATTGAAAAATTACTTTGAAAATGATGAGGATCTTAAGGATGTTGGCGGTGCGGCCTATCTCGCGGATTTAGCGGCGAATGTGATTGGCGTGGTGAATGTGACCGATTATGCGCGCACGATTTACGAGCTGCACTTACGTCGCCAGCTTATATCGCTGGGCGAGGATGTGGTGAATGAGGCTTATGATCATTCGCTCGATAGCGATGCACTTAAAACCATTGAGTTGGCGGAGGCGCGTTTATTTGATTTGGCGGAAACTGGTGACGTTAAGGGCGGTTTTACCACGTTACGCGATTCGGTTTTGCTGGCGATTGACCATGCGGAAAAGGCGTTTAAATCCGATGGGCATGTGACGGGTGTGACTTCGGGGTTGATGGATGTTGATAAAAAACTTGGCGGATTTCAAAATTCTGATTTGTTGATTTTGGCGGGACGGCCTTCGATGGGCAAGACCGCGCTGGCGGTGAACTGGGCGTTTAATGCGGCCAAGGCTTATGCCGATAGCGGCGGGGAGCAAGGCGCGCGCGTTGCGTTTTTTAGCCTCGAGATGGCGGCAGAACAGCTGGCGGGGCGGATACTTTCCGATCAATCGGGTATATCGGGTGATGCGATTCGTAAAGGCAATATCAAGCAGGATGATTTCCGCGCATTCGTTGAGGCTTCGCAGCGTATGGCGCAAGTGCCGCTTTATATTGATGATACGCCTGCGCTTTCAATTGGCGCGGTGCGCACGCGGGCGCGGCGTTTGAAACGTCAACATGGGCTTGATATGCTTGTGATTGATTATTTGCAATTGCTACGCGGCAATGGATCAAAGCGCGGGCAGGAAAACCGCGTGCAAGAAGTGTCGGAAATCACGCAAGGGCTTAAGGCGATTGCCAAAGAATTACAAATCCCCGTTATTGCCCTCTCACAGCTTAGCCGCGCCGTAGAACAACGCGAAGATAAACGCCCGCAGCTCTCAGATTTGCGGGAGTCGGGTTCGATCGAACAAGATGCAGATATTGTGATGTTTGTGTATCGTGAGGAATATTATCTATCGCGCACAGAACCCGATCCGGGCACGGAAAAACATATGCAGTGGCAAGAAAGCATGGAACGAGCGCATAATATCGGTGAATGTATTGTCGCCAAGCAACGGCATGGCCCGATTGGGATTGTGAAAATGTATTTCGACCCCAACTTCACCCGCTTTTCCGATCTTGATCCCAACCATATTGGGCATGGCGAAACGATGTATGGCGATACTTAGCGTTATTAAAGAACGATACCGCGAATGGGCACTTCGCTGCCTTTATCCATCCCATCGCCGATCTCAACTTTATCATCTGGCTTGATCCCTTCTGAAGGGGTTTCATTACTACTCGCTTTATCGTCAAAATTAAGAGATAACGCTGGTTTTTCGGTTACTATTGCGCCATCTTGTTTTTGGTCCAATCTTACAATTGCATTTGCAAAAGCGTCCGCATTCTGCTCAAACCCTTTTTTCAAAGCATCAAGAAGACTCGGATCTGATTCACAGATAGACACTATTTTTTCCATCATTTGTCGGGGTGTCATTTTAGAAACTTCATCAACACTCAAATCCAAAATCTGCGCCATTACAACACGAGATTGAGGCCCAAAATCATTATCAACGGGACTGAGGTTAACCTGTAGTTCTTTTAACGCCGCATCATTAATTTTTTCATATCCGCCATCATGTGCAGAGATCATTAACATTTGAAGCATGGCATCGCCTTGCCCATTATTTTGCATGGTTTCGAAAGTATCGATTAATAGATGTCCCGTTAACTCGGGTAAATCTGTCGAGCCGGCGTTTATCCCAGTATTCATATCGGAGTGAGCAGTTGTTGGTATATCAACCTCTATACCCTCCATTGATATTGCATAATTTTCATTGTCTTTTACATAGTCAAACTCTTGGCGATTTTCAATGTCATCCATAGTGATGTTATGGCGCTTCATAAAAATCTCAGCATCCGCTGTCATGCCATTTTCAATTTCTTTGGCAAGACCTTTCAAGATGGCAGCTCTAAACTCTGAGTTGCTGGCTAACTCTCCACCAAGCGCCGCTAAAGCTGTAGCTTCTGTTCCAAGTTCAGAAGGGTCTTTATCGAGCATTGCACAAATGCTGTTTCCTGTTTTTGGTCCTGCACGCCCATCAATTATGCTTATGTCTTCGTGCACTAATGCTTTCAAATCGCCTTTTTGCGCGAAATGCGCATAGCGCTGCATATCTTTTATCAGCTCAGAAGGTGGAAGCGTTGAAGTATCTGGCGTTTCTATTCCCGCTTCTGATTGCTCTGGGGTTTCCACTGGACTCTGTTTGTTTAATTCACTTGAATCTTTTGGCTCATTTGCACCGTCTTTACGCATGTCTAATTGTTCTTGACGTTGCTCGTCCAACGAGTTTGGCCTTTCTTGCGTTTGATCTAAATCTAAAGACTCAGATGCACCTTCTTGACGCATCTGCTCTTGTTCTTGACGTTGCTCGTCCAGCGAATCGGTTTTGTTTGGTGCTTGATCTGCCTCATTACCATCCAAAACCTCACCTTTTGGTTTTGCTTCATCCGTTGGATTTTCTGATTCCTGCTCTACTTTTTGTCCGTCATTGGCGGGCGCTTGGTCAATTTTTTTCTGTTCTAACGCGCTCTCAATATTGTCTGCGCGCTTCTCTAATTCTTCAATGCGTTTAGCAAGATCTTCTTCTATCGTAATTCCTTCATTTCGACAGTGTTCTTCTATCGAGATGATCAGATACCTGATATTACTCAAATCTAAGTTCGCCTCATCAAGAGCATCAACCTCTTCTTTTGTTAAGTTATTGCCATCGCTGTCTTTGATACCTTTAATTATTTCATCTGCGTCTTTGCAATATGATTCCGCTTGGTCCAGCAAACCATCAATTTTCTTTCTTGTAACCTCAACTTCTTCGGGTGTTTCTGGTGCAGCATTTTCAGAAGCAGCTTTTTCATATTTATCCAATTCTTCACCTGATTCTATAGAAGGCTCCTTTCCGGATTCGATTTCCTCCAAACTTTGTTTGTTTAATTTGTCTGATTCATCTGAATTTGGTGTTTCCTGATCGAGAGAATCTGTGGGATTTTCTGGCTCGGCGTCTTTTGGATCAGAGCCAGGATATTTATTTAAGTCTTCATATGGGTTTTGAGAATATCGTTGAGCCTCAGCTTTTTGCGCCGGAGGTGATCCCTCTAAAGCTTCTAAGCCGTTCTGCGCTCTGATTTCGTTAACGCGGTTTAAATCTCGTTCTTTATGCTGGGCGATAAAATCGTCGAGTGCGGCTTTATTAATTGTTCCAGCATTTGTTGGAGATCGTTGCATTTCTTCAGATTGATTAAGAGCATGCGTGGGAATCGTTTCAAGATATTTATAAAATGCCGCCATACCGTGGGCATTCAGCAAATTATCTACTTCACCCGCATTTTCATCCATTTTGTCTGCAAAACCATTGCTGATATGCACCAAATCTATAAGCGTAATTTCATCATTGCCGCCAGCGCTGAAAACTCCATCATCAATACCGCTATCTGCATATTCAAATAAAAACTTTGAAAACCTATCAATGATTTGAGTTTCATTATCTTTTAGAAATGCCATGGGCGATTCTATTTCCGTGCCCGTTGCATAATCAAAACCGTCTTCAATTAAATTAAAGTCACGACCATTAATGTCGGTTAATGATAAACCATCGTCACTTCCCCAATATAACGCGTCCAAATAATTTATATATAGCTCTTGCGAGGGTTCATTTTCAGCCTGCTGATAGTCAAAGCCTAAAATATTGCCGACACGCTCGTCGGCCTTTGTGACTGGTGCTTGTGTTGTGTTTTGTAATGTTTCTTTTGGTGTTTGCTGCATAAGCGCGCGATCTGCGGCTTCGTATGTGTCACGGAATTCCTTTAACTCTCTGGGTGATATATCGCCGTAGCCAATAACTTGGATATTACCAATATCCTCATCCTTATTATTGATAAGACCTATATCTGTATACGTGCTGAGGTCACCTAGAGCATCATAAAATGCCTCCAAATAAATTTTATTGGCGGTGAAGTCTATGGCACCTACACCTTCTTGAGTCCCTTCTTGCAACTTTTCTACCAAGCCATTACGCACTTTTTCTAAATCGCTGATAGATATAGAGTCATGTCCAGCTTTGATATTGCGATCAATTCCGCTATCGAGGTAATCCGTGAAAAATGCCTGCGCGTGTTGCGTGATGGTCGTCTCTTGCAGTTTCAAAACCTCATATGCGTTTGAGACATGTTCAGCATTAGGGTTTGTGGCTTCTTCAGATGATAGGCTTTGAAGGGCATTATAGACTAAACCATTACCATCCGCACTTTCTTCTGGTCGATCAAGAAACATTTTCACGCCGCCATCATTACCGAATAACTCTGGATCATATTTAATCGAATAAGCAAAATCTCCATGAGTGAGGTTTAAATCATAATTCTTTGCGTTTGATTCTTCAGCCATAATATGTCCTTTTTTAAATACCCTTTATTCCTTATTTATTTCGCCCTATTATGGGTGGATAGAGGTTAACATTTCGTTAAATGCTGGTAATTAATTGAAAAACTTATAGATATGGGTGAATTACATATTGATTTAGGCGCGCTCGGGCGCAATTTGGAGCTGGTGCGGGCGCGGGTTGGGCCTTCGTGTGTCGCCGCGCCAGTGGTTAAGGCCAATGCGTATGGTTGCGGGTTGGCGGCAGTGGCTGGCGCGTTTTCAAAAATGGGCGCGCGCGATTTTTTTGTGGCAACGTTGATGGAGGCGCTAGAGCTTCGTACGATTATTGATAAAGATGCGCGCATTTATATGCTTGGCGGGTTTGAAGCGGATAATGGCGCATATTATGAGCAAGAGCGCATTTCGCCTGTGCTCAATACAATTGAGGATATTTGCGCCTATCGCGAATTGGCGCGCGGAGGCGATCAACGCTTGCCTGCCGCTATTCATGTGGATACGGGGATGAAGCGTTTGGGGTTAACTGGCGATGATCGCCGCGCTTTTGATGATCTGGATTTAAATGATTCTATTGATGTGCGTGTGGTGATGAGCCATTTTGCCAGCGCCGATGAGGCGCATTCCGATACTAACGCCCGTCAAAATGCCGCGTTCAAAACTTGGTTTGATGTTTTTGGGGATGTGCCGAAATCGCTGGCGAATTCTTCAGGCATTTTTCGATCCAATACGTATCATTATGATATGGTGCGGCCTGGTATGTGTTTATACGGTCTCAACCCCACCTCCGAAGTGGATAATCAAATGCATAATGTGGTGAGCTTAAATGTCCCTATTCTTCAAGTACAGACCATCAAAAAAGGTCAGAGTTGCGGCTATAATGAAACGTATCGTTTCGATCGTGAGAGCGTTATCGCGACTGTGGCTTTGGGCTATGCGGATGGTTTTTTGCGCAGCGCGTCAAATAATGGCGCGCTGTATTGGAAGGGCATGCGCTGCCCCATCCGTGGACGAGTTTCAATGGATACAACGATACTGGACGTATCGCATATTCCTGAAAACCAAAAACCACAGGCGGGCGAGATGATGGAGGTGTTGGGCAAGCACCAAAGCGCGGATGATCTGGCGAGCGATATGAACACTATCGGATATGAAGTGTTGACCTCGTTAGGGCGACGCCATCAACGCACATATAAAGATTAGCTACATCATCCGCATATGCGGCGGCAGGTCAGCATCTTTGATTGGCGCGTATTGTTCGTAGATATCGCGCGGCAATCGATAATCCCACCATTCTTGAGGGAGCGCCAATATTGGCATTTTGCAGAATTTCGCGGCTTCGTTAAAAAAATCATCGAGCATGGCGCGATTGCGCATAATTTCTGCGGGCAAAATATGGTCACGGTGGGCGCGGTTTTGATTGGCCGAGGCGTTATCGCTTAAATAATCGAAAGCTGTGCCCATATCAATTTGCGTCCCATCCGATTGCTCCAATGTACAATCAATGGCCATGCCCCTTGGATGAGCGCCCCCGCCCGGTGGAGAGAGTAAACGTGGCTCCTCTAACCAATGGGGATTTTCCTTCACCACTTTGGTGTGCATCATTGCTTCTTGGGATTCGAACGGGCGCAGGCCGTCATATAAAACAAGCCGATAGCCTTGCGCTTGCGCTTGATTAGCAGCATGAAAAATGACCTCACTCAGCCATTTATGCAGATACAGTTTTGCATTTTTTTGATATATACGCTCATTAAATAGTAAATTATCCTTCTGCGCATACGATAATTCCACCCGGAAATGGTGTTTATGCGCATGATCGTCCATGCATATTAAATCGTGGGGAGAAATAGTTTTAAGCGGCATGATGACTGGATTTTTCAAACATAATGTTTTAGTGTGACTTTTTATTATAATAGCGAATTTGTGATGAATAGCGAAACACAAAAAACACAGAATATTCTGGTGCATGTCCTGCAAACCATTGGTGCGGGTTTACTCGCGTTTTTGGAAAAAACGGGGAAGCTTTCCCATTTTGTAGGGCGTAGCGTTTATCACGCTTTCACACCACCATTTTTTCCTAAACAATTGATCCGGCAATTTGTTGATATTGGTTTCTATTCTTTGCCTGTTGTGGGGATGACAGCATTATTTACGGGCATGGTTTTGGCGCTACAAAGCTATACTGGTTTTACACGCTTTAATGCGGAAGGCGCGATTGCTGGTGTTGTCGTGTTATCTGTGACCCGTGAGCTTGCCCCTGTTTTAGCGGGTTTGATGGTGGCGGGGCGCGTTGGCGCATCAATCGCGGCGGAGATCGGTACAATGCGGGTGACGGAGCAAATTGACGCCCTATCCACACTTTCGGTTAATCCTTTCAAATATTTAATTGCGCCGCGTTTAATTGCAGCCACTTTAACACTGCCTATTTTGGTGTTTATCGGCGATATCATTGGCGTTTATGGTGGCTATTTAGTTTCGATTTATTCACTGGGGTTTAGCTCAGGCGGGTATATCACGCAGACATGGGATGTCGTGACGACGATGGATGTGGTGTCGGGACTTGTTAAGGCAGGTGTGTTTGGTTTTATCGTGGCAAGCATGGGCTGTTATCACGGCTTTCACTCTGGGCGCGGCGCGCAAGGCGTGGGCGCGGCGACAACAAATGCAGTGGTGTCTTCTTCGATTTTAATTTTGATTTCTAATTATCTTTTAACGCAGGTGTTTTTCTCATGAGTAGCGATGCGAAAAATGACACCTCGGCAAAAATCGTGCTTAAAAATGTAAAAAAATCTTTCGGTGATACGCCTGTATTGAATGGCATTGACTTGGTTGTCCCTGAAGGCAAATCTATGGTGATTATCGGTGGATCGGGCACAGGGAAATCGGTGATGCTAAAATGTATATTGGGTTTGTTAAAACCCGATAGTGGCTCGATAACCATTGATGGAATTGAAACAACACATTTTTCACCCAAAGAGCGTGATGCTATGATGCTGCAATTTGGCATGTTATTTCAGGGCGCGGCTTTATTTGATTCATTGAAAGTCTGGCAGAATGTGGCTTTCGGGCTTATTCAGGGGCGCGGCATGAATCGCACCGAAGCCCGCGAAATTGCCGTTAAAAAAATTACAGCTGTTGGCCTTAAGCCCGAAGTTGCAGATCTCTATCCCGCGGAATTATCGGGTGGTATGCAAAAACGTGTGGGCTTGGCGCGGGCGGTGGCAGCATCTCCGGAAATTATATTTTTTGATGAACCAACCACGGGATTAGATCCGATTATGGCGGATGTGATTAACAAATTGATCGTTGAACAAGTGCAAGAAATCGGCGCGACCGCTTTATCAATTACGCATGATATGGCCAGCGTGCGTTCTATTGCTGATTATGTCGCGATGATCCACCACGGCAAAATTGTGTGGACTGGAGCGGTAGAAGAGCTTGATCACTCCGGCAATGATTATGTTGATCAATTTATTCATGGCCGCGCGCAAGGGCCAATAACCCGTAGGCTCGTGTAAATGAAATATCTTTGGTATGCATTTTTAGGATTATTCTCTCTGGGTTTTCTTGGGTTGCTGGCTGTTGTTGGTGTGGTGATTTATACGTTGAGCTATTACGGATCCGATCTGCCGGAATATAAGCAACTTAAAAATTATCAACCGCCTATTGTGACGCGCATTTATGCGGGTGACGGACGCTTAATGGCGGAATTTGCGCAGGAAAAACGGGTGTTTGTGCCGATTGAAAACATGCCTGATCTGGTGAAAAATGGATTTATCGCGGCTGAGGATCAAAATTTTTATGAACATACGGGCGTCGATTTTTCCGCGATTGTCCGCGCTGCTTTAACCAATATGAAGAATGCAGGCCAAGGACGGCGTTTGATTGGTGCTTCGACTATTACGCAACAGGTCGCCAAGAACTTCCTCCTGACCAATGAAGTTTCCTATGAACGAAAAATCAAGGAAGCTATTTTGGCCAATCGAATTGAGAAAGCATTGAGCAAAGATCAGCTTTTGGAATTATACCTCAACGAAATTTATTTAGGAGCGCGGGCTTATGGTGTTGCGGCGGCGGCGCTCCAATATTTTAACAAATCATTGGAAGAATTATCCATTGAGGAAATTGCCTATCTCGCTGCTCTACCTAAGGCGCCCAATAATTACCATCCAATCAAAAAACATGATGCGGCGATGACACGGCGCAATTGGGTGATCGGTAGAATGCGTGAAGATGGCTACATTACTAAGGCGCAAGCTGAAATTGCTATTGCGAAGCCCTTAACCGTAATTAGACGCGATGAGGATCGTGATGTTGATGCGCCCTATTTTGCCGAAGAAGTGCGGCGCCAGCTGGCTTCCAAATATGGTGAGGAAAGTTTATATCAAGGCGGTTTAGCCGTACGCACCACGATTGATCCGAAATTACAAAATTTTGCTGAAAACGCGTTACGCAATGGTTTGATAGAATATGATCACCGCCACGGTTATCGCGGCGCTTTGAAGACGCATGCCAATGCGAGTGATTGGGTTATTAAGCTTGCGGAATTCGAAAAGCCGCAAAGCATATTAAATAATTGGCGCGTAGCAATTGTTTTGAACGCCAGCGCCAATAGCGCAGAGATCGGATTTGAGGATTCTTCAAAAGGCTCAATTGCACTTAGTGGTGTAAAATGGGCGCGCAAATCCTTAAGCGATGGTTATGCTTTGGGGCCAGAAATCGAGCGCGTCAGCCAAGTTTTATCCATAGGCGATATTATTGCAGTTTCGCAAAATAAAGACAAAAATTACTCGCTTGAACAAATCCCTTTAATTCAAGGCTCCATCATTGCGCTTGATCCACATACAGGGCGTGTATTGGCGATGCAAGGCGGTTGGAAATACGGCATATCCGAATTTAACCGCGCCACGCAAGCTGCGCGTCAACCAGGTTCGGCATTTAAGCCTTTTGTCTATCTGTCCGCGCTGGAAAATAATTTCACGCCTGCGACACTCATCTTGGATGCACCGTTTGTGATCGAGGATCGTCCCGGGCATTTTTGGTCGCCGACGAATTATTCTAATGAATATTACGGCGCGACCACATTGCGTAAAGGTGTAGAAAAATCACGAAACCTGATGACTGTGCGCTTGGCGGATTATTTGGGTATGGAAAAAATCAGCGATGTCGCTAAGCGTTTTGGTATTGATGATAATATGCAGCCGATGCTTTCATATTCGCTCGGCGCAGGGGAAACGACGCTGCTTAAACTTACATCTGCTTACGGCGAGCTGGTAAACGGCGGCAAAAAAATTACCCCCTCTTTTATTGACCGTATTCAAGGGCGACGCGGCGAGACTATCTTTCGTCATGATGATCGTGAATGTGTAAATTGTGGGGATCGTATCCTTTGGGAGGGGCAAAAGACCCCTGCGCCTCCTGATCATGGTGCGCAAATTGTTGATCCACGCCATGCTTACCAAATGGTTTCCATTCTCGAAGGTGTGGTAGAGCGCGGTACGGGTGTGAGATTAAAAGAACTTGAACGCCCATTGGCGGGTAAGACTGGTACAACCAATGAATCAAAAGACGCATGGTTTGTTGGCTTTTCACCTGATTTGGTTGTGGGCGTTTTTATGGGCTTTGATGAGCCTAAGTCGATGGGTAAGCGCGAAACAGGTTCTTCCGTTGCGCTTCCTGTATTCAAAAGCTTTATGCAAGACGCATTAAAAGATGAGCCGCTTAAACCTTTCCTTACACCTGATGGTATTCGCAATGTACAAATTAATGCCGATACGGGGGCGCGGGCGCAAATCGGAGATTCTCATGTTATATGGGAAGCTTTTGTGGCGGGGACAGAGCCGACAGAAAATATGTATATCCTTAATGGCAACGGCATTAATTTATATAATCGCCGCTCAACATATGAACGTGATGAGTATAGCGGTGATTTTAACTATGACGCGCCATATTCCCCTGGTGGTTATCCAGACAGTGCAAATCGATATGAAGACAATTATCAAGCTACTCCCAAAACGCCTGCAAACAACTCGGGGGCAACAAACGCGGGTACGGGTGGGTTATATTGATTTTTTCTAAATTAGATTAATGCATAACTTCATCGGCGGCGAATATCGAATTTCATGGTCGCATCCTGTTCTTTTTTAACGGCCGTTAAATACCGTAACGGGATAGTGGTGTTCACAAATAAAGTACGGCGCTTTTGACGCTTTAAATCTACAACGTCATGCATATTATAAAATATATACCCCTCATTGACAGATTGAGTATCTATTTGCTTTAAACCCAACTTTATAAACAGCATCTCTTCTTCGGGTAAAGTAATTATATCATACGATGTATTAAGGCTATATCCATCACCAGAGCGTACTATTGATTCAATTAAGCCGTCTTGCACCCACTCTAAAAAATCCACAGGACCAAAGCGCGGATCATCACGCGCCAAAGATAAAGCGGATAAAATCACCCCCATATGCGCGAGATGAGAACGCGCGAGTGTGCGGTATTCAAGCATCGCATTTGCGACTTTTTCTTTGTCCTCATCAGTAGACGCCACATAAGCCAACTTGTTAAATTTTTCCAAAACGTCGTTACCGATCGGATCATATTGACTGGTTTGGGTATAAAGTGATCTTAATTTCGTGAAATCATAATTATCTGGACGTTGATTGACCGCCTCGCTGACCATTGCATCATAATAAGGGTTATTGATGTGGGTGAATTGATATTCTAACGGACGCTCTTGCAACGTTTGCGCCTCAACAGCTGTAGACATCGCGCTAAAACTGAAGCAGAACACCCAGAGGACAGCAAAACCCAAAATAGTGTTATAAAAAAACGTCATGTTTAATTTTAACATGAAAATCGCGCCATGAATAAAAAAAAGGCCGAACATATGTCGGCCTTTTTAAAAAAATGAATATTTTGATTACTCAACAATCTTTGACACAACACCAGCGCCGACTGTGCGGCCGCCTTCGCGGATCGCGAAGCGGAGGCCTTCGGTCATGGCGATGGGGGCGATCAATGTCACTTCCATGCCGTTGATGTTATCGCCGGGCATCACCATTTCTGTGCCTGATGGCAGAGATACTTCGCCTGTTACGTCTGTTGTTCTGAAGTAGAATTGTGGACGGTATTTGGTGAAAAATGGGGTGTGGCGGCCGCCTTCATCTTTACTCAAGATATAGGCTTCGGCTGTAAATTTTGTGTGTGGTGTGATTGTGCCTGGCTTACATAGAACTTGGCCACGCTCAACATCTTCGCGTTTTGTACCGCGGAGTAGCACACCCACATTGTCACCCGCTTCACCGCGATCAAGCAGTTTGCGGAACATTTCAACGCCTGTGCACACAGTTTTTTGTGTATCACGGATACCAACGATTTCAATCTCGTCGTTGACGTTTACAACGCCTTGTTCGATACGACCAGTTACAACAGTACCGCGACCAGAGATTGAG
>JBBKXA010000031.1:0-7045 GCA_037969235.1 Bdellovibrionales bacterium
ACCGTGCGCCGCGCATTTAAAATCAATGGTCGCGGACTGGTGAGCGGCGTGGGGTCAAGAATAACCATGTCAAAATTACTCTCCGCCAGCATATCAACGGCCTTATCCTTGGCGGGCTGCTCTAAAACACTATGGCAACTTTCCACAAACTTGGACGCCATCATTTTAGACGCGAGCCCATCCTGATCTACAATTAAAATCTTCATGATAAAAAATCCTTAATGAATATAAAGTACGTATTTTATCATCCCTTAATTCGTGATGTTTGACAAGAGCCAGCTTGTTCTATAAATATGCCAACATAATGATAAATTACCCCCCTGCCCAGGTGGCGAAATTGGTAGACGCGCACCGTTCAGGTCGGTGTTCCCGCAAGGGAGTGAAGGTTCAACTCCTTTCCTGGGCACCAAGTAATTCCATTAACTTTTAATATGCAGATTACTCAGCTCTTGTGCAATCTCGCGGAAGACATTGATCAAATCTTCTGATGTGGTGACATGGGAATGATAGCCGCCATTGCCCGCGCAATTTTCGTATAATTCACGCGTATCATCATCTATACCGCCATTGGCATCAAATGTAATTGTATAAACTGTCACATTGTCTTGCGCATCCATATTGGCGCAAACATCTTCCAAACGGTTATCCAGCTCATTGCTGCTATTTACGCTATGATCCGCATTCACACCAAACCCACCATATGGGCTAGATCGCACATTATCTCCATCCGTCATCATCACAACAACCTTGCGCCAAGCATGGTCTTCCCATGGAACACCCTCGGTAAATGGTGCTTCAGGTGATAACATTCTCCAACCCCAAGCCATCCCGATATTACCAAATGTCCACCCTTGAGCCTGCATCTCATTCACACGGTTTTTCAACGCGGTCATATCTTCGCTAAGCGGTAATAGTGCAGCCTTTGGACACTCATAAGACGGCGCACGATAAACACCACGTGCATTCTTTTTATATTGATATGTCGCACAATTGCCAGAATCTTCATAATAAGAAGTACAACGATAATCTTGCCAATAATCGCACCGCCCGCGATCATCAACCTCATCACGGCACCAACGATACATCGACCATGGCCCATCATGATCTAGAACGTCTGTTCCATCGTCTTTTTCAATAATGCAAATATCTGTGTTCGCATCATTACTAAACGTTAAATTCAAAGAATTATTGATATAGCTGATACCATCACCATATTCATTCCCCGCATCATCATAACCAATCCCATAAGGGCCGACATTGACCGTTGTCGAATAAGGCACCAGCCCAATTTTAACAAAACTATTTTGCGCTTCTACATATTCGTCATAACGCTCCAGACAATCCTCTTCTTCAGCATCCGCATCATATGTCCCAAATAAAATTTCAATAAATTCACACGTCGCAGTACGAAGCTTGCCAATATTATTATCACTCGCCATAGAGCCAGTATTATCCAGCACCATGACCACTTCCAACCCTTTAACCTCACGCTGAACAACGGTTTGTGCATTCACAACAATATCATCAATGCCAATCACATTTAGGAAGAAGGTGTAATAGGTCGCACGCCCTGTAACGGTCACCAGATTACCTTCCACAATCACCTCAGGCGTAAACGTCGCACCTAATTTTTCTGCAGGATAGTTAATAGCAAAAAACTGTATGATCTTGGCCTCAATCACAGCGGGATCAGTCGAGCTCGCCGTCGCCGCCAAAGCCGCCGCGTCAATCGCCTGAGACAAACGCTGCTGCACCAAATACGCTTGCGCAAAATCTAGCGCCATCCCCGCAGCGCCCACCATCACCGGTGCCATCACTGCAAATAACACAATAATTGCCGCACACGTATCGCGTATATAACGCTTAATAATATTAATGAAACCCTGCATTTTTATCTCTTTCTCAACCACTACAATTTTATTCTTTTTCAACGACTGCGCCTTTGCGACCACGCGCAAAAGCAATTTCATACATCGGAATATTATCAACTACAAAACCAGCAAAAACCGGCTCAAAATCATATCGAACACCCACCACTAAAACACCGTCATTAGCCTCGGCAATATCGGCAACGCGTTCTAAAACATCACTCATCGCTGTCATATTTTGCGTCTCGCGCCATTCGATGCTCGCCACAGCATCAGCATCAAAACGAATACTTACTATATCCACGCCATAGCTAGCGGCAGATAAAGGCTCAAACGCCAGCTGCCCCGCCTTGATCGCATCGGCAATCATCGCATCAGTGACCGCGCCATTTCGCGCTAATAAATCTGCGGTGACCTGACTGGCGCGAATAGTTTTTTGATTAGCCAAAATACCATTACCCAAATCAAACGTCCCGAGCATAAGCGTGAGCAAAATCGGAAAAACCATCGCCGCTTCAATCGCCGCAACCCCTTCTTGCGCCTTACGATAACGCAGGAAAAACGATGCTATATATTGCAAAAACAGCCCAATCATGAATCCGCCCCCGCAAAATCATACGGCTCACTTTGCAGCACAATCGTTGATACAAACAAACGCGAGCCCCCCGGCCCTGCCAGCAAATTTCCAATCAGTGGCGTGAGCATATGATATCGATACGCCACCCTGACCAAAACCCGCGAACTTGATCCCCCAGCGTCAAAGCCTTGAGACACCAGATTCCCATCCTCATCATATTCAGGTTCCATGTCATCATAAGCGGCAAAACTATCCAGCGGAATCGCCTCAATCGTTACATCATCACAGGGAATAAGCGCCACCGCATATTGACACAGGCGATTACGAAAAACCACATCAGGGTCTTCTACAGATTCTTGCAACTGACCCGTACGAATTAACCGCGCTGCGGCATTCGTCGCACCTTCCAATAAACTTGCTGAAGCATACATAATCGACAATTCAAAAACGCCGAGCATCATAAAAAAGTAAGGGATAAACAACAAACTAAATTCAATAGCCGTCGTCCCCTCTTCATTATGCTTTAGCGATTTTAACATTCTGCTTCCCATACGTTTACAATCAGTAAAAACATTTTACCAATCCCACCCTTTAGTATGCCATACAAGGCGTATGCGTTGTCTTAAGATTATCTACAATTTTATGCGCTTTGCATGCACTTTACATGCACGCGCAAATGCTGGTAGATAAGAGATAAAGAATAAAAGCGAGAGACCATGAACAAAAAAAACGACACCATCACTCTGCATAAAGGCGACATCCCAGATGGGCTTCACTTCGACGACGCTTTGGCCATTGATACCGAAACACTTGGTCTCAAACTCCACCGCGACCCGCTTTGCCTTGTGCAACTCTCCAGCGGCGATGGCTCGGCGCATATAGTGCAGATGGATCGCAGCACATATGATGCCCCCAATCTCAAAAAATTATTATCTAGCCCCGATACCGTCAAAATCTTCCATTTCGCGCGTTTTGACATCGCCGTGATTAAAAAATATCTCGGCGTAGAATGTGTACCCATCTACTGCACACGCACCGCCAGCCGCCTTGTGCGCACCTATACAGATCGTCATGGCCTGCGCGAATGTTGCCGCGAATTGCTCGGCATTGATCTCAACAAACAACAACAATCCTCCGATTGGGGCGCACAAGATTTAAGCGAAGCGCAACTGCATTATGCCGCCAGCGATGTGTTCTATCTTCATGAACTTCGCGCTAAGCTTGATACTATGCTAGAGCGCCAAAACCGCGCCGATCTGGCTAAACGCTGTTTCGACTTCCTCCCCACCCGCGCCGATCTCGATCTCGAAGGCTGGCCGGACGAAGATTTGTTCGCCCACACGTAAAAATAACCATATAAAGATTGACGAATGACCAGCATCAAACACGCGCACGACGTCTTGCAAACCGAAATTGATGGCCTACATGCGCTTAAAGACTCTATCAACAATAGCTTTGAAGCAGCTATCACCGCCATTCACACCATGAAAAACAACGGCGGCCAAGGCCGCCTCATCGTTGCGGGCATTGGCAAAAGCGGCCATGTCTGCCGCAAGATCGCTGCCACACTGGCCTCCACGGGCACACCCGCCTATTTTGTCCATCCCGGCGAAGCCAGCCACGGCGATATGGGCATGATCACCGAACATGACGTGGTGCTCATGCTCTCCAATTCTGGCGAAAATTCGGAGCTATCAGACCTTATCCATTATACGCGGCGCTATTCCATCACATTGATCGCCATGACCAGCAACCCCGATAGCTCACTGGGTACACATTCCGATATCGGCCTATGGCTCCCCAAAGTGCCCGAAGCCTGCCCCAATGGCCTTGCCCCCACCACATCCACCACCATGATGATCGCCTATGGCGACGCGCTGGCTGTGGCGTTATTGCATAAAATGGGACTTACCCCCGAACAATATAAAGTCTTCCACCCTGGCGGAAAACTCGGTCAACGCCTCATGAAAATATCCGAGCTCATGGTAGACTACGATGATCTGCCGCTCATTGACGAAAACACAACGATGGATCAAGCCATTTTAAAGCTTTCAGAAAAAAATCTCGGCTCCGTGATTGTAATCGATTCGGCTGGCGCGCTCAAAGGCATCATCACCGATGGCGACCTCAAACGCCACATGGCCGCCGACCTCTTGCAAAAACCTGTAACCGCAGTGATGAGCACGAACCCAAAAACCGTTCAAGCCAAAGCATTAGGCGTCGAAGCCGTCGCCATCATGACCAAAAACCCCGCCAATTACATCAGCAGCTTGATCGTAAAAGACGGTGATAAGCTAGCCGGCATGATACGCCTGCAAGATTGCATACAAGCGGGGTTACTATAACCACATGAGCGTTGATCCCGACGATATAGACTCCGCCATACTCAAAGCGCCCGCACGTAATCCCAACGCAAGAGCCGAACGCCTCCAGCGCCTCCAACGATCGCCCAATGAAACGCGCAATATCAACGCAGGCTATTCCAAATTTGTAAAAAGCTTAAAAATAACGCTCCCGCTTCTGGCACTGGCGATTATCGCGGCTCTATTCACGGGCAACATGCTCAATGACAAACAAATCATCCCCACACAAAATTCCAACACAAAAACCGCCGCAACCATTGGCAAAAACGAGTTGCTCACCCCCCGTTTCGACAGCGTAGACGCCAAAAATCAACCCTTCATCATCACCGCAGATCGCGCCCTCCAAGATACAGATAATGACCAAATACAGCTGGAAAAACCCAAAGGCACATTGGAGCTGAACAACGGCAAAACCCTCACCATCACCGCTTTGGATGGCACATACCACCAGGAAAACCAAAAAGTTTTCCTGAAAAACGATGTGCGCCTCACGCAAAATGATGGTTACGAATTTACCACCCAAACACTGGATATCGACATGAAAGCCAACACCGCCCACACCGATAAAGCGGTTCAAGGCGGCGGACCTTTAGGCAAAATCAAAGCCCAAGGCATGGACGCCAACAACGACACCGAAACCCTAATCTTCCAAGGCCCCGCCACGCTATTAATCTTCGAAACCCCACAACCTCCAATCGAGGGATCAACCCCCAATGAATAAGATCGGTAAAACCGCAATCATCATTGGCGCAACATCAGGCATCGGCGAAGCCTTAGCACGCCATTTATCCCAACAAGGCTACATACTCGGCCTCACAGGACGCCGTACCAATTTATTGGAAGCCTTACAAAAATCACTCCCCAACACATCCCACATTCATCACATGGATATAGCCCAACCCAGCCAAGCGTGCGATGCTTTTAAAAAACTCCTCACCACCTTACGCGATGTCAAATTGATCATCATCAGCGCAGGTATAGGCCACACCAATAACGCCCTTGATTTCGAACTTGAAAACGAAACAATCCAAACCAACGTCGCGGGCTTTACAGCTATATCTGGTGAGGCTTATAAATATTTTGAACAACGCGGCTCTGGTCACCTCGCCGCCATTACTTCCGTTTTGTGCCTACGCGGCAATGCCAGCGCGCCCGCCTATAACGCGTCCAAAGCATTCATGGCCAATTACCTCGAAGGTCTACGATTAAAATCCATCCAAAATAAAAATAAAATCACCATAACAGACATCCGCCCTGGCTATGTTGATACAAAAATGGCACAAGGCGACAATATGTTTTGGATCGCCAGCCCTGAAAAAGCCGCCGCACAAATATATCAAGCCATCCGCGCCAGAAAACCATGCGTATACATCACCAAACGATGGCGCTTAATCGCTTGGCTATTTAAAATCACACCTATAAAATTATACGCAAAAATCTAAGGACATATCGCAATGAAACCCCTTTTATGCACACTATCCCTCCTCCTCCTCGCCGCGCCCGCATACGCGCAAGGCTTGAGCAACAGCAACAAACAACCCCTCGAAGTCAGCGCCGACGGCGCTTTGGAATGGCAACGCGGGCAAAACACCTTCATCGCCCGTAAAAACGCCCTCGCACAACAAGGCGACTCATCGCTCGCCGGCGACACCTTGACCGCAACATATATCGAAGACGCAAAAGGCAAGATGCAATTGCAAACCATCACCGCTCAAGACAATGTCATCCTCACCTCCCGCGACAGCAAAGCCTATGGCGACAAAGCCGTTTATGACCTTAACGAAGGCAAAGCCACAATGACTGGCCAAAATTTAAAAATGATCACTCCCGAACAAACTGTCACCGCTCGCGACCGCTTCGAATATTTCACCCAAACGGGCCGCATCAACGCCATTGGCGATGCCACAATCACCCGCCCCAAAATTGGCGGCGGCAATGATACCTTGCGCGCACCCACCATCTCCGCATTTTTGAAAAAAGATGCTAACGGCAAACAAACCTTGGATCGCGCCACCGCACAAGGCGGCGTAACCATCACCACCCCAACCGAAACCATCACAGGGCAAAGCGGCGAATATATCGCCACGAGCAATATCGCGACACTAAACGGCAATGTCAAAATTCTGCGCGGTCCAAACACCCTCGAAGGTGAACGCGGCCAGAGGTGGTGGTGGATGCGCTGTTTGTGTTTTTGGGGGCGCCGTAAATTTTGCTGATATTGGTGTTGAGGTTGACTT
>JBBKXA010000032.1:0-20429 GCA_037969235.1 Bdellovibrionales bacterium
GAGGGCGATCTTTTTGTGGCTGTTTTATAGGCCCTTTATTCCAAGTTGGCGCTTCGTTTTTATACCAAATTTATGGCGACCATCATACCAAAACAGCCTTTTTTACGGGTGACTAATTATGACGATTTTGCAATATTTTGGAATTATTGGCCAGATGACGCTATTAAAGATTTGCCAACTCTAATCAGAGATATATATGAGCAAGATCTAAGACCCCGTATGGATGCAATTCGTTCTTAAAGTGTTTCTTTTTAGGCAGCTTTAAAACCATTCTTATCTGCCGCCTTCATTCTTAATCTTTCCCGCACAATCATATCCGCGATTTCGGAGGTGTTGATGTTTTCGGTTTTGCTGCGGGTAAAGATATCAAGCAGGGTGTTTTCGATTTTACTGACTTTGTTTATTAATTGGTCATGATTTAAGCCCATCAACACAACATTCACAACGCCGCCCGCATTAACCGCGTAATCGGGGGCATAGAGGATGTCGCGCTCGTGCAATATTTGAGCGTGGCCTTGGCTTTGGAGTTGGTTGTTTGCAGCGCCGACAATCATGGAGGCTTTGAGATTGGCGATCATATCATCGCCGATGTCGCCGCCCAATGCGCAAGGCGCGTAGATGTCGCAATCTTGGCTCATGATTTCATCGCAACCAACGGCGCGGGCGTTACAATTTTTAACGACATCCTCAACCTTGGCGGGGTCTAGATCGGCAACGATTAATTGCGCGCCGTCCTTATGGAGCAAATCACAAAGGGGCCGAGCGACGTTGCCGAGGCCTTTTATGGCGACACGTACACCGCGTAAATTGTCGTAGTTTAATTTGTGTTTGGCGGCAGCTTTCATAGCGTAGAAAACGCCGTGCGCGGTATATAAAGGTGGTCCACCAGGAAGCTCAATTGCTCCGGCGCGTTCAAATGATTTCACGCGTACATAGTCGGTGATTTCGCCCGCGATTTTGAAATCGGATGTATTTGTGCCGACATCCTCGCCGGTTTCATAAATTTCGCCGTTTTTATTGAGTTCGTTGAGCATGTGACCGAGGGCGTGCATGGTTTGTTGATCGGGCTTCTTAGCATCTGTTTGGCCAATTATAACCGTTTTTCCGCCGCCATAGGGTAGGTTTGCCATGGCTGATTTATAAGTCATGCCGCGGGAGAGTTTTAATACATCGCTGATGGCCTCTGATGCGTTGCGATAATGTGGCCAGTAACGACAGCCTCCGCGTGCCGGCCCGAGAGAGGTGTTATGGACAGCAATAAAAGCATGAAAACCTGTGTTGCGATCACGCGCCTCAAGGATGGTTTCATGATTATCAAAATCAGGATATTTAGAAATATCGGGGTATGAGAATTGTAGCGCCATGCCTGCTCCCTTAATATTTTGAAATGCTCTTTGTACCAAAAGCTTGTATTCAGATTAAGGGGTTTATTGCGGTTGTGTCAATCACTTGCTTTCATACAGTGCGTGGCTTAAATTATAAGTAATTAGAAAAATCATGGGAGAATTTTATGGCTGACATACACGATAACCCGTTAAAAACGGATGGTTTTGAATTTGTTGAGTTTGCGGGTGATGTTGCGGCGCTTGATCATTTGTTTCAAAAAATGGGCTTTAGCGTTGTGGCACGGCATAAGAGCAAAGATATAGATCTATATCGCCAAGGGCGCATTACGTTTTTGTTGAATAAAGAAAAAAGGGGACAAGCTGGCGAATTTGCAAAGGTGCATGATGGCGGTGCGAGTGCGATGGCGTTTCGGGTGGCGGATGCGGCGTTTGCGATTAAGGAAGCGGAAAAGCGCGGTGGAGAAGTCGCGGGGGATCATGGTGGATCTATGGCGGGGGATATTTCGGCCATTCATGGGATTGGCGGAAGCTTGCTGTATATGATTGACGACAGCGATTCGTATGAACAGCATTTTGAATTTATTACGACAGATCACAACCCTGTGGGGGTTGGGCTGACGTATATTGATCATTTAACACATAATGTGTTTCGCGGGAATATGGCAAAATGGGCGGATTTTTACGAGCGTATTTTTAATTTCCGTGAGATTCGTTATTTTGACATTGAGGGCAAGTTGACGGGCTTAAAAAGTAAGGCGATGACTAGCCCGTGCGGCAAGATTCGTATTCCACTTAATGAAAGTTCGGATGATAAATCGCAGATTGAGGAGTTTTTGAACCGCTTTAATGGTGAGGGCATTCAGCATATCGCGCTTGGCACGGATGATATTTACGATACCGTTGAGCGTTTGAGCGCGCATGGCATGCCGTTGCAAGAAACGCCTGATACTTACTACGAACAGTTGGAGACGCGCATTCCCAATCATGGGGAAGATGCAAAGCGTTTGAAGGCGTTAAATATTTTGCTTGATGGCGCGCCGACGGAAGGGCAGGGGCTATTGTTGCAAATCTTCACGCAAGATGCGATTGGGCCAGTGTTTTTTGAAATTATTCAACGTAAAGGCAATGAAGGCTTCGGCGAGGGGAATTTTCAGGCTTTGTTTGAATCGATTGAATTAGATCAAATGCGCCGTGGTGTTTTGGATGATGCGAAAGCGGGGAGTTAGGTATGAAACTTGCTTCTTATAAATATCAGCGTGATGGGCGTTTGATGGTGGTGTCACGGGATTTGAAGCGATGTATATCGGCTAATAATGTGGATGCGGATTTTCCGACCACTTTGCAGGGGTGTTTAGATGATTGGGGACATGCGAAGCCTAAGTTGGAGGTGCTTTCGCAGATGTTGGACGAGGGGCTGCTGGAAAATGCGCAAGATTTTGATATTTTGCAATGTGAATCGCCTTTGCCACGCGCCTATCAAATTGTCGATGGTAGCGCGTATTTGAACCATGTGGAATTAGTGCGTAAAGCGCGTGGCGCGGAAATGCCGCCCGAATTTTTGCATGATCCGCTAATGTATCAGGCCGTTTCGGATATTATATTGGCGCCGCATGAGGATGTGCCAGTGGGTTCGGAAGATTATGGGATTGATTTTGAAGCTGAAGTGGCGGTCATTGTTGATGACGTACCGATGGGTGTGAGCGCCGATGATGCGCGGGCGCACATAAAGCTGGTGATGTTAATGAATGATGTTTCGTTGCGGGCGCTTATTCCCAATGAATTGGGCAAGGGGTTTGGGTTTTTGCAATCTAAGCCGCCGAGCGCGTTTACGCCTGTTGCGGTTTCACCCGATGAATTAGGCGATGCTTGGGATGGTGGGAAGTTGCATTTGCCATTGTTAAGCACATATAACGGGCGGGAATTGGGGCATCCGAATGCGGGTGATGATATGCAATTTGATTTTGGGCAATTGATCGCGCATGCCGCGAAAACTCGGCCTTTGGCGGCGGGGGCAATTGTGGGGTCAGGAACGATTTCCAATTATGACCGCAATAAGGGCGTGAGCTGTTTTGCGGAAACGCGGATGATTGAGAAAATCGAGAGCGGCGAATTTAAAACGCCGTTTATGAAATATGGAGATGTGATCCGCATTGAAATGAAGGGCGCGGATGGTGCGAGTATTTTTGGCGCGATTGAGCAGAAAATCGTGCCTTATGCTTATGAGGGTAAAGCGGGACATAAGAAGGCATCGTGATAAAACTTTATGATTATTATCGGTCGTCTTCGTCCTATAGAGTGCGGATTGCGTTGCGTTATAAGGGGTTGGCGTTTGAGACGGTTGAAGTGGATTTGTTAGAAGGGACGCAGAAGAATGATGAATATGCGCAATTAAATCCGCAGAAATTGGTGCCGACATTGGTGGACAGGGATTTTGTTTTAACCCAAAGTCCGGCGATTTTGGAATATTTGGAGGAGGCTTATCCGCAAAATCCTTTATTGCCCGAAGATATAAGAGCGCGGGCGAAGGTGCGCCAGCTTTCGATGATTGTGGGGTGTGAGATTCATCCGCTCAATAATTTACGTGTTTGGAAGGGGTATGTTGGCGGGGTTTTAGGTGCGGACGAGGCGCAGATGCGCGATTGGTATGCACATTGGATCATGCAAGGCTTTGCGGCGTATGAGGCGTTGCTAGGTGGTGATGGTTTTAGCGTGGGGAATGCGCCGAGCCTAGCGGATGTGTATCTCATCCCGCAAGTGTATAATGCGCGGCGCTTTGATGTGGATTTGACGGTTTATCCGAAGATTTGCGCGATTGAAGCGCGGTGTTTGGAGATTGAGGCTTTTGATAAATCGGCGCCTTAATCCCGCATTAAATCAATACCCAATGCGAGCATGATGCGGTCGAAGAGCCAGAATAGACCAAACACGCCGCCTTCGGGGCGGAATTTATCGATGTTGATGTCGTGCGCGTTCATTTCGAATGCTACGGCTTGCGCGGTTTCTTTGCGGATGGCGTCCATATCGAGTCCATCCATAGCATGTGCATGCATGCGGTTGAGTAGAGCTTCTTCGTTGGGGTGAAGCTCTCCGTCCTTATAGGCCATGATTCGTGCAAAATAGGGGAGTTGTCCGCGATATTTCGGATCGTTGATATGGGGCAATAATGTTTCGATGTCTTGGGAGGTTTCCATGTCGTTTTCGAAAATATTGCGTTGTTCATCGGTGAATGGCAGGCGGTTCATGAAAACGGCGAGGTAGGCACGTTCTTCATCGCAAATAACGCCATCGGCATGCGCCATCGCCACGAGGCAGCGCAACATGTAAAATTTGCTGGTGGAGACGATGTCTTGGTCGAAATTTTCTTGTGCCATGAATTTTCCTTTAATTGCTTGTTTTAATACTATCGCACATTTTATGCCGCGTGGCGATATATGATAACCGTAAAAAAGGCTGGCTGTTTTATTTTTTATTTTGCGCTACACTTGTTGTAAAGAATTTTCACAAATTTTATAGGGGAGATGGAAATGAAAGACAGTATTAAAGGAAATCCTACGGGGTTTGGTAATCCTGATGATTGCATGAGCTATGTGATTGAGCAAGGGTATGAGGATTATACGCCAGCCGAGCACGGGGTTTGGAAGACATTATATGAGCGTCAGCGCGATATTGTTAAAGGGCGCGGGTGCAAGGAATACATTAAAGGCATGGATGCTCTGGGCATTGATGAGCATGCCATTCCGAATTTTGAAGAAGCGAGCAAGGTTTTAAAAGCCAAAACCGGTTGGGAAGTGGTGGCCGTGGAGGGCCTTATTCCCGATTTGCCGTTTTTTAAATTGTTATCAGAGCGGAAATTTCCAGCAGGGCACTTTATTCGCAAGCCTCATCAGCTTGATTATATCGAGGAGCCCGATGTGTTTCACGATTTTTTTGGCCATGTGCCGATGCTCGCGGATCCTGTGTTTGCGGATTATATCCAAGCGTATGGCGCGGGTGGTTTGCGAGCGATTGAGTTTGATTGTGTGCCCAATTTGTCGCGGCTGTATTGGTACACGGTTGAATTTGGTTTGATCAAAACTGATGAAGGGATGCGCATTTACGGTGCGGGGATTTTATCTTCACCGGGAGAGACAGTGTTCGCGCTGGAGAATGATTCTCCTCATCGGCTTGAATTTGATTTAAAACGCGTCATGCAGACCGAATATTGCGTGGATGATTACCAGCAGACATATTTTGCGATTGAGAGTTTCGATCAATTATTTAAAGAGACGTACGCGGATTTTAGTGATGTTTACAACGTGTTGAAGACCGAAAATAAGACGTACGCTTCGGATGAAGTGGCGCAAAGCGACGTTATTATTCATCGTGGGTCACAGACATGTCCGAAAAGCAAAGTCTAAAGTTTATTGGGATTAAACATCTTCGGGATATCTTTCCAGACGTCGTTGTAGTTTTTTTGTAGCTCGGCGCATTCCATGCCCCGTTTTGTGGGGCGCATGATGTAGCGGCTTTCGAACATGAAGGCTAAGGTGTTGCTGAGATATGTGGGTTTGAGATCTTTGGCTTCAATGGCTTTTTTGGTGACGCCTGCATCGGGGCCGTGGGGGGTCATGCAGTTGTGAAGTGAGCATCCGCCGGGGGCGAAGCTACCGCCTTGGAGGTCAGTTTCTTTGCCATCATAGATGCCGTGGATCATGCCCATAAATTCGCTCATGACATTACGATGGAAATATGGGGGGCGGAAGGTGTCTTCGCCGACCATCCAGCGCGGGGGGAAAATTACAAAATCGATATTGGCCGTGCCAGGCGGATAGCTGGGGGAAGTGAGTACCGTGAAAATTGATGGGTCGGGGTGATCGAAGCTGACGGTGTTAATGACGTTGAAACGGTCAAGGTCAAGTTTATAAGGCGCATAGTTTCCGTGCCATGCCACGACATCGAGCGGGGAATGAGTGAGGGTGGTGTGCCAAAACGTGCCTCCGAATTTAACGCAGAGTTCGTGATCGCCTTCCGTTTCCTCATAGGCTGCAACAGGGGTGAGGAAATCACGGGGGTTGGCGAGGCCGTTGGTGCCGATTGGTCCTTTATCGGGGATGATGAAGGGGTGGCCGTAATTTTCGCAGATATAGCCGCGAGCCTGTTCATCCACAAGATCAACGGCAAATTTTATGCCTTTTTGAATAACAGCGATTTCACCGGGCTTAATATCTATAACGCCCATCTCGGTACGAATTTTGAGTGCGCCCGTTTGCGGAACAAATAACATCTCTCCATCGGCGTTGTAGAAATAACGTTTGTTAGCGCTCATGGATTGGTTTGCGGCGTAAATATGCACACCGAGACCATGCCAGCCGAAGCTGTTGCCATTGCCCGCGAGTGTGATTAAGCCGTCGATAAAATCGCATGGTTTATCGGGTATTGAAAAAGGTGACCAACGTAATTGATTGGGCGTGGGTGGGATTTCATCGAATGGTGAGCCACGGAATGCAGGGTGGTTCATGGGTTCATATTTTGGATGTATGACCGAAGGGCGGATACGGTAGAGCCATGTCCGTTTATTTTCGGTTTGCGGCGCGGTGAAGGGCGATCCAGAAAGTTGTTCGGCATATAGACCATAAGCGACACGCTGTGGGGAGTTTCGCCCTTGTGGGAGAGCGTCTTTAAGTGCTTCGGTGGCAAATTCGTTGCCAAATCCAGACATGTATTTTTGCGATTGTGTCATTATAATCCCCGTTTTCCGTGATTATAATAGGTGGGATTAGGAAATGCTACGTCTAAATTAATCGTATATATCGCCGCCTAAACCCATATAGAGATTCACACGTTGATCGAGAAGCTCGCGATGGGCGCGTACACGCGCGGTTTGGGCGGTGATGGTGGATCGTTTGATTTGTAAGAGGTCGAACAGTTCAATCTCACCTGCTTTGAAGTTTTGTTCGGCAATATGTTCGGCGGTTTGTGCGCTGGCGCTTGCGTCATCGATGTTTTGTTGGCGCATTTTATAATTGAGCTCATTGGTGAGCGCTGTTTCGACTTCACCGAAAGCATTGAGGGCGGTTTGCTTGTAATTTGCAATAGCGGCGGCTTGTTCGGCGTTGCGGATATCAATATCGGCGTTCAAAGCCCCAGCATTGAAAATTGGGAAAAGTAGGTTGCCGGCAACGTTCCAAAACATGCTGGCGGGATCGAGGATATCACGAAGCTCGCTTGTGGAGCTGCCGAGCGTGCCAGTGAGAGCGATGGAGGGCAACTTAGCGGCTTTGGCGGCATCTAGATGATTGAAGGCGCTTGCGACGCGGCGTTCGGCGGCGAGGATATCGGGGCGGCGTTCGAGTATTTCAGCGGGGATTCCTGCGCGCACTTCGTAGGGGACGCGAGGGAATTCGGTTTGAGTTGTGATTTGAGCAGATGGATAACGCCCAAGGAGAAGTTCGAGATTGCGTTTAGCAAGCGCATTGGCGGAGCGAGCATTTTGAACGGATTCACTGGCGCGTGCAAGATCAGCTTCGACAAGATATATTTCTTGCGCGCCGATTAAACCTTCATTGAAATAAGCTTGTGTGACTTTGAGGGTTTCGCTCATGTTGTCTTCGAAGTCATAGCTGAGTCGGAGTTGTTTCTCGCTTTCTATGACGGCGAAATATGTTTTGGCGGTTTGCGCAGCGAGGGACTGGCGGGCGGCGGCGTAATCGTAGCCTGCGGCGTAATAATCATATTCTGCGGCTTTGCCTGTGGCGGCGATGCGCCCCCATACGTCCAGTTCCCAGCTTGCATCAAATGATGCGTTATATTGTGTTTGGTTGAATGCGCCGCTGCGGAAATCTGCGGTTCCGCTAGTGCCTGCGGATTGAAGAGTTTTTCGTTTGTTTGCGCCGAGGGTGAAGTCGAGGGTGGGGAAGGCGGAGGCGTTTGTACGTGTGGATTGCGCGCGTGCAATTTCAAAATTGGAGGCGGCGGCTTCAAGATCGTAATTGGTGGTTAAGGCTTCGAACACTAGAGCTGTTAATATAGGGTCGTCAAAATTATCAACCCATCCAGCATTTTGATAGGCGCCTTCGGCTGGGGTTAAGGAGATCCAGCTATGGGGGATGGGGATGTCGAGTTGCGTTTTGTTGAAATTAAAATTTTGCATGGAGGCGCATGAGGATAATCCAACGCACGCGGCAATGAGGAGAGAAGTTTTAATCGCCTTGCCCGTAGTTTTTTTAGGTGTGCGTTTTGTTGTTGTGCTTGTTTCAGGTTTTACGGGTGTTTTTTTACGTTTCATCCAATTTGGCAGGGCAAAATTTTCGCCGAGCATCAACATGCAGGGAGTAAGAATTAGAGTTAGAACGGTGGCAAATGATAGGCCGCCTGCGATGGAGCTGGAGAGCTGTACCCACCATTGAGTAGACGGGGCGCCAAAGGCGATGTCGGCTTCGAGGAAATTGATGTTCATTGAAAAAACCATGGGCAGGAGTCCGAGTACTGTGGTTATGGAGGTGAGTAGAACAGGGCGCATGCGTTGCGCGGCTGTACGCATTATGGCTTCGCGAGGCTCAAGTTTTTCTCTGTGTCTGAGATCGTTGTACGTGTCGATGAGTACGATGTTATTGTTAACGACGATACCTGCGAGCGCGATAACGCCGATGCCGCACATCACGATGCCGAAGGGGTTGCCTGTTATAAGTAGGCCGATGAGTATGCCAGCAGTAGAGAAAATGATGGCACTCAGTACTAATATGGATTGATAGATGTTGTTGAATTGCGCGAGCAGGATTGTGGTCATGAGGAAGATTGCGATGGCGAATGCTTTCATTAAAAATGCACCTGCTTCTTGTTGGTCTTCGTCTTGACCTTTGAATATCACTGTAACAGCGGGATCAAAATTTGCGTTGGCGACGGCTTCTTTTAGTTTGCTCGTTTGTTGGTCGGGGAGAAGGTTTTCTTCGACATCGGATTTAACGGTCATGACGCGTTGGCCAGATGTGCGGTTAATTGTACCTGTTTTTTGTGCAGTGTCAAAACGTACGAAATTATCAATCGGGATATGTCCGATCGGTGTTGGAACACGCAATTGTGTTAGGTTTTCAAGGGATCGTTCGTTTGCCGGAAAGCGGAGACGAATATCGAGTTCTTCGGTGGCGTCGTCGGGTTGGTATTCACCGACTTTTAAGCCTGTGGTGAGCAATTGAATGGCGCTACCGAGGACGGTAACGTCAGCGCCAGCACGAGCGGCATTGGCGCGGTCAATCTCCATACGCCATTCTAAGCCCGGTAAGGGGCGATTGTCTTCTATGTCAACAAAACCACCTATTTCATCCATCAGGCCGCGCATTTTTTGTATCGCTTGGGTCAATTTTTCAGAGGAATTGCCGCGAATTTCGACTTCTACGGGTTTTCCTGCAGAAGGACCGTTTTCGGCTTTTCTCACTTGTGCTTTTATGCCAGGAATATCTTTGATACGTACGCGTACGTCTTCGATGATTTCGGTGGCTTTGGGGCGTAGTCTCCAATTGATAAATTCAAGCTGGATAACGCCGATAACGTCGGCGGGCATTCCCTGTTGGTTATTTGTGTTGCCGAGTGTGCGTGAATAAACGGCTTTAAAGACATCCATGTCGAGGATATGCTGCTCAACATTTTGGACGATTTTGTCTTTTTCATAGACGGATAAATCGCCGCGTGCCTGTACTTGGATTTGGATGAAATCGGGTTCTATGTCGGGAAAAAATTCTACACCACGCCCGAATTTACCGAAGGCGAAGCCTGTACTAATTAGAATTATTATTGCGGCTATGAGAACTATTCCTGGTCGATATAAAAGTGCGTTTAGTGTTTTTAGATATTGGCCCGTTAGACCTTTAATTTTATCGAGATCGCCGTTTTCGGCAGCGCGAATGGCGTCTATGCTGCTGGTGTCAGTTACTGATTTATTGCCGATTAACCCACCAAGAACTGGAATGAAAATAAGTGCCATAAAAAGAGAGGCCATGAGGGTGAAAAGCACAGTTATTGGCATGTATTTCATGAATTCTCCCACCAAGCCCGGCCAGAAGAGGAGGGGGAAGAATACAACCAAAGTGGTGGCTGTAGAGGCTATAATTGGCCAAGACATGCGTTTAGCGGCAAAGGCATAAGCTTTGGCGCGTTCCATGCCTTCGGCAATTTTTCGATCTGCGAGTTCTATCGTTACGATCGCGCCATCGACGAGCATTCCTGTAACAAGAATAAGGGAAAAAAGCACCACGATGTTGATCGTAAAGCCTGCGAGATAAATAATCAGTATGCCCGCCAAAAATGATCCCGGAATTGCCATTCCGACAAGGAAACCTGGGCGTACGCCTAAGACGGCTATGATAACAATCATCACCAAAACGATTGCAGATAGCACGTTATTTTGGAGGTCACTTAACATGTCTTTGATGTTTTCAGACTTATCCTGCATGAATGTGATATTAACGCCGTGTGGCCAATTTTGTTGTTCTTTAGATACCAGTGTACGTATATCTTCTATGGTTTGAATGATGTTTGCGCCGAGGCGTTTTTTGACTTCGAGTACAAGCGCATTTTCGCCGCCTAAACGGGCGAAACCTTCGGGATCTTTGAAGCTGCGGCGTACGTCGACGAGGTCTTTAAGCTGCACAACTGTTGTGCCGATTGTTTTAACGGGCAGATTCATGACATCACCGACATCTTCGATTACACCCGGGACTTTGAGCACCAGGCGCCCTGCGCCGCTGTCGAGGGCGCCTGCGGCGATGAGGCGGTTATTGTTTTGCATGACTGCGGCTACGTCTTGGAATGTGATGTCATAGCTTTCCATGACGGCGTTATCGATGACAACTTCCATCATTTCTTCGCGGTCTCCGCCTATTTCGGCTTCGAGTACGCCGGGGAGGGCTTCTATTTTGTCTTGGAGATCGCGAGCAATGTTAACGAGTTCGCGTTCAGGGACGCGCCCAGATAATCCGATGGATAATACAGGGAAAAGTGCGACGTTGACTTCGGTTACGCGGGGTTCGTTTGTGTCGGGGGGGAGTTCGGAGCGCGCAAGATCGACTTTTTCGCGGATATCGAGGAGGGCTTGGTCTTGGTCAAATCCAGCATTAAATTCGAGTATGACGGAGGCGTATCCTTCATCGGCGACGGCGGTAATTTCCTTTAGGCCTTCTAATGATTGCAATTCCTTTTCCATGGGGCGGATAAGAAGGCGCTCGGCATCGTCGGGAGAGATGCCCTCATGTGTCATGGATACATAGAAAGTGGGAATTGGAATATCAGGTTCGGCTTCTTTTGGGATTTCTATATACGAAACTGTGCCCGCAATGAGGAGCATGATAAATATCAGCATAACCACACGAGAGCGGTTAAAGGCAGCGTCGATGATGCTCATTCGGATTTCTCCGTGATTTTGGCTACTGGCTGTACGGTTTCGTCCGTTGTGACAAAGCCTTGGCCGTTTGTGATGATTGTGGCGCGTGCGGGCAAACCTGTCACATATAGGCCTTCAGGGGTGGCGTGAATTATTTCGATTTTGTGGAACGCGACTTTATTGTTATTTTCAACGGTTTTCACACCTGTCGCGCCATTGTTGTCGAGGGCGAGGAGCGCCGGAGAGATGAAGTGGGCGGGTTTGGCCGGCTTGGCTAAGCGCACGGTTGCGCTGGTGCCTGAGGGGAGGTTATCGGGGTTTTCGATCTCTATTTCAACGCGGAAGGTGCGGGTGCTTTCGTCGGCTATGGGGGAGATAAAACGGATATGGCCTTGTTTTTGAACATTGTCATTCATTTCGACGAAGGCAGGGTTGTTAAGTGTGAGGTTGGCGATTTCATGTTGGGGGATATTGAGAGTGATAACCAACGGTGTATTATCGACGATTTTGAACATATCAGCGCCGATGGAGAGATAGTCACCAATTTCAACAAATTGTTCGGCGATAATGCCGTCAAAGGGGGCTTTGATGTTGGTGTTGCCAAGTTCTTGGTTGATTTGTGCTTGATCGGCCTGCGCGGCTCGCAGGGCGGCTAGAGCGGCATCTACGCGGGTTTTGGCGGCGTAGCCTTGTTTGCTGAGATTGTTTAAGGCTTGGTATTTCCTGCGTTCTTCTTCGGTTTTTGCGCGCGCTTTGGCGAGTTGGGCGTTACGGTCATCAATAGCGAGTTTAGCGATGATGTCGTCTTTTTTAACGATTGAACCTTCTTTAATGAGGATATCGGCAATTTGGCTTGAGGTTTCGGCGCGGATTGTAACATGGCGGTCGGGCATGACATCGCCTTGGGCAACAATATAACCAGTGATGTCTTTTGCGCTTTGTTCTTCAACTTCTACTTTGAAGCTCGTTTCAATTTGATTGTTTTGTGCTTCGTTTTTTTCTTGGGCGGCAATTTTTTCTGACTGCGGGCTACCAAAGAACATTCCAAAACCCATCCATAAAATTAGCGCTAATGTGATTAGAACGGCGATGATGGTGGATTTTTTCATTGTTAACCTCTGTAATGTTTCCCTACGAGAAATAGGGTGGATAATAATTTTATCCACAGGGTTGCAAGATATAGTCCATTTTTGAATGGGAATACACTTTTATTTTTATTCGCTGTGGTTTTGCGAGCTTTGAGTGTCTTTCTCAATGTGTTTTTCGATGAGAGCGACATTGCGTTGGTTTGCTTTCCAACCGATGTCAAAAATATCCCCGATGAAAGGTATGAGACCGATGAGCCAGTCTATGAATGCATTCCATATCATGGTGAGTTTTACATGCCATGGTAGTTTGTGCTTGTTGGCTTTGCCGATGAGATATGCGGTGGAGGTTAAAGTGACGGTATCACCAATGCCAGGGATTAGACCGATGAGGGAATCTAGGCCAAAGCGAATGGATGTACCGGGGATTGTAAAACGATTATCCATCCAGTTTGCAAATTCTTTTAGACGCTGGATGTCTTCTTGTATAGAAGTGGGAGTGTCTTTGTTTTCGGGCGCTTCGTTCATGGCTTTTCATGTACTTTTTTGAAAAATGCGGACATCAGGGATATGGGGTGCATGATAAGACGTGTTTTCCACATGCTGGTTTTTGTTTCATGGAGGCGTTCGGCTATTTGTTCGATTTGTTCAGGCTCTAATATTTTTTCAGTTTTTGAAAATAATTTTTCTTCTTCTTTGTCGAAATGGCGGAAGACAATGGATTGTAGTTTTTCAAAATTGGCTTGCCATGTTTCTTTGTTGTCATCGAGATGAGTGAGTTTATCAAGCAATGTTTCGATAGTTTCGTTTTCGGCTTGGAGGTTTTCAACGATGTCGTGCGTGGATTTCTGTTGGTCGAGCACGGCATAAAGGGTTTTTTCTTCGGCGCGATGGAGAATGAGCAATTCTTTTTTCATTTTATCAAATAGTGGTTGGCGCAGTTCTGCATCCCCATCGCCCAGGGCGATAATATCGTATATTAGTGTTTTTATTTTTTCATGGTCATATTCAATATCTGCAAACATGTTCATATTCTATTCCTTTTAATGACAAACGCGCTATTATTGTACAAGTTCCGTGTTTTAGCGTCTATATTTGTCTGGAGAGCCTATGATATTGCCATTTTTGACCACTATATTGCTTTTAATCACCATAATAGGATTTTTAAGGTGGGCATGGTGGTTTACGATCGCCGATTTTTTTCGTCTGCAATATGCCGCTGTGGCGGTTTTATTGTTGTTGGTTTCGATCTGGTATGGCGATTTGGCAGCGGTGGCGGTAAATAGTTTTAGTTTTGCCGTGAATATGTTTCGCATTCGGCATTTCATGCCGCGATTTTCACCAGGGGGGATTTATCAGGATAAAAATATTCTTTCAGTTAATGCATATAAAGATAATCATAATCCGAAAGAGTTGAAGAGAATTATTGAAGGGGCGAAGCCTGAATTAATGTTAATTATGGAGATGACTGATCGAATGGAAGAGGCGTTGGGGGAAGCGTTAAATCCTTATTCGCATAAATTAGAGACGGACATGCGTGATGATTTTGCGATGTGTTTGCTGAGTAAGACGCCTTTTATATCAACAGAAGTTACGTATCATGGTCCCAGTAAAACGCCGTTGTTGCGAGCGACGTTGTTGATTGACGATGAAGAATGGACGGTTTTTTCTGCGCATCCCAAGCCTGCATTAAATAAAGCGTGGCACGAGGAGCGCGGGGTTTATTTTCATGAGGTTGAGCAGATTATTAGCGCGGTGGGGAAAGACAAATGCGCTCGCGTGATGGTCTTAGGAGATTTTAATTCGGTGCCGTGGGAGATACATTTCAGAAAATTTCTGCATAACACCAATTTAAAAAGTACGCTGGAGGGGAAGGGGTATCATATTACTTGGCCAGTGTTTTTCCCGATATTGGGTATTCCGATGGATCATATTTTAATTTCGAAAAACCAAACATATAAAGATTTGCATATAGGTCCATATGCAGGGTCGGATCATTATCCCGTGTCGTTGAATTTATAGAATATGTGGAGATAAAATAAAAACCTAGCATTTATGTGCGGGGTTTTTATATTTTTATAGCCTGATTACTCATCATAAAAAAATACGCCATTGCACATTAAATAACAATTGCTGTCTTTATAAACATATGGTTTGGCCAAGCCAACTCGAATATTCCATCCGCTCCGCTCTTTGAACAACACCACTTACAGCAAAACAACAGCGAACATTACAAATTAACATCTGGACTCAATAATGGGGTTGTCCAATGGATATTAACTGACAAGGAAAATTATCCAATACTCAAAAAAGCTTTACCTGCATCAAAAAAAGTAGCGGCACCGTTGAGAGCACCACTGCCAAACGTACTCCAAAATGGAATGCCCGTGGTGGCAAATTCAACGAATGTTGTAGCGGCAAGCGAAAACACGGCGCAACATCCTATTATAGCGGGCGAGTTTTTGATTGTGCTGGCAGCAAAATCGAATATTTCTTTTAGATCATCCATATTTATTTATCCTATATTTTAAAAGCTCAAAATTTTGAATTAACCGGCTAAAGCTGGCAATGGATTTAACATAGGCATTGAGCTAGAACCCGCAGAAACAGCAGAAGTTCCCGCGCCTAAAACCTTGGCACCATCTGTAGTAACGCTTGCGAATTGAGCGGTAACACCCAGCGAATCAGTGATTGGATTAAGAAATGGCATTGCTACTGTTCCGATTGCATCGAATGTTGGCATAAACAGATGATTTCCTATTTGTGCTAAGGCCTGACCAACCTGGGAGAAATGAGTCCAGTTAAATTCAAGCATAGGACCGACAATCATTGTTGTTGCTACAGATAACGCGACAGTCATAAACGCGTGTTTAAGGCCGAATTCACCTTCCTTATGAGCCATTCTTTTTTCCTTTTTTTTAGTAAAAAATGCTTGCTGTAAGAACAAGCGAGTGATAATCATTCTTAACTTGAGAAAAACAGTAATGAGAATCATTTGCAACAATTATTTTCACTTTTTCTCAATTTTCTTTAATCTTTAACGTAAGTGGAAAAATACAATGATATCTCCCCTATCTTCCAAGTTAAGTGCTGTAATGGGTGCTGTTCTAACAGGGCTCGCTTTTACATCTCAGGATGTACAAGCCGCTCCCACAACAATTGTTTCAAAAGGACCGTTTGGTCTTATAGCGCAATTAACTGAACCGGGGCGCAGAGACCCCAATGGCCCTGAATTTGTGATGCAATATAGCACGATGCATGAGGGTGATTACACTTATGGTCAGAGCGAAATTAAAGGCCGTGCGATTGATTGCGATGATATGGTTGCTGGTCAAAAAGAAGATGGATCGGGGCTGGAATGGAAATTAACAGGGCGGTTTTTAGCGATGTCTGCTGATATTGCCGATGGCAGTGCCTATGATGCTGCATTTAAGCAAGATAAGCGCGCAGTTGTGGGGGCAAGCTTTATAATAGGCTATAAAAGCCACATTAACGCAGCCCACCACCCTATTGCCGAAGTTGATGCCGTTTCCGGGTTTTGTAATTTGCAATACCCACCCTCGAACGGATAACCAAATTAGTAATGACATCAAGCTCGCACACTTATCAAAATGATCTTCCTCCTCTCGAAAACCGTTTAGGGGTTCGGGGTAAATGGGCGATTCCCAATAGGTTGGCAAAATCGGCGCAGGATCATGGTTTGGTGATTACTGCAACACGGTTAAAGAACGAATATAGCATTAGTCCAATGCATAATTATTCAGTGGCGCCTGTTTTGCCTGGCTTTGGGCTTTCGGACGGTGCGATTGACCGAAAAACATTAAAACAAGCTTTGAAATATTTGCACCAGCCATTAAGAAATATTGCGCATGAGATTGCCGATGCGGATTACGAAGTTGATATTGAGGATGTTTTAGATGCCGAACAGGAATTGCGGATGCGCCCAGAATTTATTGGGCATGAAGCGCCAAGGGATGAGATTGATCTTTCGGTTGAGCGGCGCCTTGCCGCGACACGCCGCGCCAGCGTAAAGCATAGTGCCGAGATTTTGCATGATAATCTTTACCGCGCGATTGGTTTTATTGCTCGCGGCTCTGTGCAGGAAGAAAAGCTGCATAATAACGGCCATGGCGATTATGATGATCATGATGACGGATGCGAAGTTGTCGCTGAAGATATGGAGCAGGCAGAGGCTAAAAAGAATGCCAGCGAGACATCGGGGGTATTGCTAGAAGGGTTTCGTTTTAGCCGTAAATTTGGCAAATACCGCCTGAATATACATCAAAATTTTGCACAAGGTAATTTTGAGGGTGAGGGTCAAAAACAGTTGCATTCGGTCTTGAAAAAAGCCTTACACGATGCTGATCCTCATTTTCAATGGCAGGATAATCTGACTAAAATTTATCTTAATGCAGTTTCTCTCAAGCGTTTTTGTCAAAGCGTTTACGATCAAACGCAAGGGGCAGATGCTCCGTATGAGTTGGTTATTGAAGATGTTTTGCATGAGGAAATAACGACCGCCGACTTAGAGCATGTTGCGGCAAAAACGCTGAAACTGGAGGTTTCGCCTTTGCTTGGAAAACTTAATGCGCTCAATCCTCATGCGCAGCTCGCGCAAGTTCGTATAACGCAGCTTTCCAGTGCTTTGTCGGCTTTGGAAACGTTCATTGATACCCCTGAAATGCAAAGCATTTGGAAAAAATATAATATTACAGGACGTTATTTTAAATCCACAGATAACCCTTTGGAACAGCTTTGTATTGATATTGAACGTCTGCAACGGGTAATTGATCACCATATGCAACATGGACTTGTCGAGAGCACTCATCTTGAGGCCATTGCGATAGAATTCCGCGATGTCATTGCGGGCGGACGGGAAATTATTGGTGTTCTTAGTAGTGCGCTTGAAAAACCTTTTACGATGGTTAAGGGTTTAGGCGAGACGAAATTGCAGCTTAGGCATCTGGATCATTTGCTGGCTAATGCCAGCCTCGCGCCGACGTCGATGCCACGCTCAACGATGAGCGAGGCCGCGCAAGAGATTGCACATTATGTCGGTCGACACACCCAGCAAGAAAGCGTTGATCCCGTTGGTGCATTTAATGATTTCGTAGAAGATTTCGGTGGAGAAGTGGCGGGTTTTGTTATGCGCAACAAAACACTTACCTTAGCTTTGGGACTGACATTTTGGTACTCCATGAATGCCGCAGCTGCACAAGGTGGTGATGGTGGGGCGATGGTTAATGCTGTTTCAAATGCTATGAGCGGCGTGATTGGCGCAGGTGGCGAAGGGTTTGATCAAACCGCAACATTAGCCGATTTATTAGGCACGCAGGGCACAGTTACGCCAATGTCCATAGATGACATTGAGCGTAAATTTGGAAGTCAGGCTATAGAAGTTTGCCACTTTCATTTGCCTGTTAAAGTCCCTTATTTTGAGCACTGTCTTGTCTCTGATCAAGCGGTTAAACAGCTTCAGGATGGCGTGGCTTTGTTTAAAGGGCCATTAAGCACAATATTGGATGCGCCAGCGGATGGCATAAGCCTATTAGCCCCGCAAGAAGAAGGCGCACCTCCTATTTATGCGCTGGATAACTTTAAAAGCACTTTACGAACTACGGGTGACTTTTGGTTTTTCGCTAATGGATATCAGAATCTGGCGCATGCGCCATGGGCCGCAGTGTCGGCTTCTATGGGGTATAAGCTTGGTTCGCTTCCTGCTATGCGCCGCACATCAGGATTAATCACACCGCTCATTGATGGTGCATATGGTTTAACAGTAGATAACAAATATTTACTGGCAAATTTACCAATGGCCGCTTATGGGTATAGCGAGCAAGGCTTAAGCGGTGCGGTGATGGGAGTCACCATGAGCAGCATAGGTGCGTATGGGGTGAGAGGCGCGCAAAACATCATGCAAAAAGGTATAGAATTTTTACCGCATGGCTATGCCGTGCAGGAAGTTTTACCTAAAAATGCGCGATTTGGTGTTAAAGAAGCCTCGTTGGTCATTCGTCTTTCAGGCGCAAAAGATAATGTTATAGAGTCTTTGATTCCAAAGCCTGAAGAGAAAGATTTTAAACGCACTGAAACGGGTTTATTTGTTCCTGTTTCTTTTGATCAAAACGCTAAACCGCCGATTGCCAAACATAATAATAGCGACAAACCTAAGGTTGAACTCTTTGGTGAAAACCAGGACACAGATTTTTCTTATAGCATCGGTGGTAAAAGTAGAGCATTGAATTTAAATGCGGAAACTTATCTGGACTTGATGCGTGATTTAACAAGCTTTGCTTTTTTATTAGAACACGCGACAGAGAAATTAGGGGTTACAGAAGATAAACTTGAAGCGGATGAACAGCTTGTAACAATTAAAAAAATTTTAGGACGTGACAAACTTGCTGTTTCTAAAATAACTGATTTGGAATATGCGGAATATCTAAAACGCATAACGAGTATATGTATTGAAGCTTTAGAACAATATGCATCGGGTGTAATAAGCTCTGGTCATCTTCAGGCACAATTACAAACGCATATAGAGACCATCCATGCCGCAAAGCTTATTCATCTGGATGCTGTTGACAATTATCATGATGCGCAGCAAAATCGCGCCCTGTCTATTACAGGGAACAAAATGAAACGGCTTTTCCAACGTGAAGCCGCCCGACGTAATGATGATGATGATATAGCAAGAGTTTTTTTTAATGCAGGCCGCAATCTTCACTATTGGCGGCACATGCCCGCGAGTATGGGAACATCTCTCACATTAAAATCAATTTCTGCAACAGCACTATATGGTAAGCATAGCTTGCGCAATGCTTGGTCATTTATACGCGATGAAGTTCTTCCTGTAGCTCAACTAGGCTATAACAAACTTACCCCTGAAGCTAAAGGCACCATAATTGGCTCAGCACTTACGACTGGTGCTCTAGCATTACAAATTGATGCAAATACTGAATTCGCAAATACCATTAGTGATGCTCTTCCTTTTGGTGGTCAAGACGTTATAAATGCCATGAAAGATTATTCGGGCGCTATTGGACATGTTGGTGGGGCGACCACAGCCACAGGGTTGTTTTCGGTTTATAATTTTGGCGAGGACCATCTTATCATCCATATTACAATGGGTTATGCGTGTATTATTTTGGGTGGAGGGGCACGTGTGGTGGCATACCCGTTGGCACAAGCAGGTAAAGTTGCAGAGGTTTTGGCAGAAGAACTTGCTGATATATCGCAGGGCTATATGGATGTGCGAAAACCTAGCCGTGCAATACAAAAAGAAATGCGAAACATCAGACGATTGGTTCGGGATGTGAAAAGTTATGACTTTGAAAACACCATGAATTGAGGTTATCGCAAAAAGATTACCCTTCAAGGTCTTGTCAGACTAAAATACACAATTTCAAAGTTAGCTTGACGCAGATCCCTATCAAAAGCGGCAAACAGACTGTGATGCTTGCGGTTGGCTCGGAAGAATTATGCGTCACCGAAGCCGCAGTATTGTCCGTCGTCAAATGATTTGAAACTTATGGGTCAATTATGATCAGGAGGTTTTGGCTTCTGATTGAGTTTAATATTAAGCAGCTAATTTAAGATGCTGCAAGCGTCTTTGTTGAATAGTTTTGTGTTTGAGTTTTCTCCTTTTTT
>JBBKXA010000033.1:0-4074 GCA_037969235.1 Bdellovibrionales bacterium
ATATATACTTTTAAATTACTTAAATTATTTTCTTCATAACCTGCGCCAAAAGGGAAATCTCTCGCGTTTTTTTGACTTAATATTTCAACATCATAATGTTTACTTATTTTAGATAGATAAAAATCAAGCATTTGCATTGAAACTTGCAATTTAATACCCAATAATGAGTCCGAAGCTGAATAAACTTCATCGGAATGAGGGTATATAATCTCAATTTCGCCCATTGCACTAACGTAAAATCTGGCCTCTGCCAATGTTTTTTGAGCCTCATCATAAGTATCTAAAAAAATTTGTTTATCTTTTTCAAAGCCAAAAACAGCCTCAACGGCTTTATCCCAGATTGGTCTTATCGTATCATTGATGCCCATTTAAATTTTATCCTCTTTGCAAATAGCGCGGTAAAGGCGTTTGATTGGTCTGCCAAAACATCGCAGTTGCGCGTTTTCTGATATCTCGCGCTGTCAGTAAGCAGTCTTCGAGCTCAAAAAGCTGGTTTTGCGCCTGTTGTTCGGTTATCTCACTTAAGCGAAGATCACGGATAATATCGAGACTAACTTCAAGACTAAAGTTAGCGACACATAAATTGCTCGAAATTATAGTCAATTTATGTTTTAAAGCATCACCGACGGGTGGAGGAGGTTGCAGCAATGCACGACATAAATATTTATCATCGCTTTTATGATGCACGAATTCCTCAGATGCCATTTTAAAATATTGCTCGAGTTTTCTGCGAACATTGTTTTCGATAAAATTCAATTCATGCATATGTTTATACTAATCATAAAATCTAATTGCTCAACACATTTTTTATCTTCTTACATCAATCAATGAGAAATTTTCGATTCTGTTGGGTGTGTCTTGTTGGGCGTCGATTTGGCGGGCGCGGTCGTATTCGTTTTCGGCGATGCGATAATGGCTTTCTGCGCGACTGGTGCTTTCGGTGACGGGGATTGTGAATTCAGCGGACAGTCGCGCAATTAGCGCCGAGTCAAAAAATGGTGGAAATTCACTCTCGTCGGGGCGGTATATATATGTCAGGACTGCGGCGCTGGCATTGGTGTGAAGCGCTCCTGCGGCGATGCGGTAGTTGAGGCCACGCCCGCGTGTGCCCGAACCTGCGCTGATTGCGCGCAAATAATCATTGGGCAACGCGAAAGCATAGGCATAATCGGCGATTGGGGCGGTTTCAAGCTGGGTGAGCGCGATCTGGCCGCTGGCGAATGTCCACGGATATGCGGATAGCAACGCATCACGCGTGGGCGCATAGAGCGCACCAGCAATTTCAGCCTCCGCTGTGCCATCGTCAAAGCCAGTAATGGGGCCGGCGCCAATGCGAATAAGCGCACGGCTACACAGAGCAATATCATTTAAAGCCATCGATTTTTCCTTTTTGTGTGGGTTATATTGTAAGCAATAAAAAACCCGCCAGCATATTCATGCGGCAGGTTTTTTTATTGAAAAGTACGTTTTTAAAGTACGTTTGATTGCGTATGATCAGTGTTTTTTTCACTGTCAATATTGTGTCCTAAATCATTTTGAGTAGCTATAATTTCTTTCAAAACTTTTTCTGCCATGTTCTTTAACACCGTATCTAAATCAACATAACTCTTGTTCCAGACTCTGCTAAGGGGGTCTGTACTGTTTGCTAGCTTGTGATCCATTAAAACTTTTTTAGCTCGTTTTTCATCACAATCAGTATCATTGATCAGCCTGTTCAGAAAATATTGATGAACAGTTTCCATCTTCAATGGATTAAATTGTGGACTAATTTTCTTCATTTTTTATCCCTATACGTGCAATATGCAAACATTATACTATGCGCAAAAATATGTCAATATTTTTTTTCATAAATAATACAGCCCCGCTTGGGCGTAAGAGGAAAAGGCCAGGAACGGGGCTGTATCGGGTCGTATACTTTTGGAACGCGCAATGGGTCAAGGGCTGGGGCGAGCGCAGGAGTGGAGATGCGCTGCTAGCCTTTCGCGTTTAATTCACGACTATTCGTTTAAGAATAGGCCGCAATCGTGACCGCGCCGCCTGTGCTGGCGGTGACAACATAAAATGTTGTTGCGGGGGTTCCATCGGTATCGACATTCGCAATAATCAGGTCATTTTTACGCAACATGCTTTGTGCGGCATTGAAATATCCTGTTGTTGTGACGGCGTCATCGGTCGTGACAAAGTGCCACAACGTAAAGTTATTGGCGTATGCGAGTACGCTGAGGTCTGTGGGGGTAAAAGCCATAGTAAAAACTCCGTTTTTTGATGTTGGGATTTGAGTATGAAAAGATGAGGGAGGGGAGATGACAATTCTCATCATCCCCTTAATCCCCTCATCTCATAATCGATTAGTCTGGGGTTTCGTCGCAATTGATTGTGACAATGCCGTTTTCATCAATCAGACCAGCGCCCTGACTCATCATATTATTGACGAAATGCGCGGCGCGGTCGCCGTGCCATGAGATATCAGTTTGCACATCACTGGCGCTGGCGTGGCCGAGGGCTGTTTTGTGATACCAGAAACATGAGCGCACGTCGTTGCCATCAATCGGCAAGCCAGAATGCGGAATAAAAACAGAGCCGAGGAACATTTTGGCTTGCGTGATGGATGCAAATGGCAGCGCATCCGCGCCGATATAATCTGCATTCACAAATTCGTCGATCTCCAGCAATTCACTCCACTGTTTCCAGCCAACGATACAATAACGTTGGCCGTCATCGGGGACATCCGCATCGCCAAAATTTTCAAAGGCGGTGAGAATTTTGCTTTTGGTCATGCCGATATTGCCATCGGCAATGGTATTGGTGCTGGCGGTGGCTAATTCGTTGATGATTAACTCATCGGTTTTGCGACCCAATGCATTTGCGCCTGCGTTGGCGATCACTTGGCGTTCATCAATATTGATTTTCAGCTCGTCAAGGCGGTCAATCCAGTCGCCGGCATAGTAATCTTGCAGCACGACTTCGATATTGGAGTGATCTAAATTCATCACGGGAACCATACCATGCGTAGATTTAGTGCTGGCTGTGCCCTTTCCGACTTTTTGAAAAATCGCGCTTGAACCGTTGACATTGGAGATTGTGCGCACAGTGTTGCGGAGTTTCGAACCCTGGCGTTGGTAGGCCTCATGCACTTCGCGTTCGAACTGCTTAATGAAGGCTTGATCTATTGTAGTAGACATAGGCAAATACCTCGTATGTTGGTGTTAAAAGGAAGATTAAATGAAGCCCGCGACTTCATGAGGTTTTCGTTTACGCTTAAACGGCCCAGTTTGCGGGTTAAAGACAGGCTTTTTATGCCGCGAGGCAAATAAAGTTTTCTGTGATTTTCGATTATTTTGTACGCTTTTGTGGCGTTGATAATTAATAATAGGAATTAATTCATATTTTGTCAAGATCTTTTTGCTTTTATTTGCAATTTTTTGAAATTTAAACATATAATAATACATAATACTGTGCATAGTGTGGAGTTTTCGTCATTCACACTTGCAAAAGAGAGATATGTGCGCGAAAATTTTATTGAGTAAAGAAAGTTATATCATGTTTAAACGTTTATTTTCATCGCTTCGAGCCGACAACAACAATGACCCGCAAAATGACGCGGTGCGCAGGCAGTTTGAGCGCCGTGATTGTGACAAATGCGTGACCGTCATTAACGGAAAAACTTACCCCGTAGAAAACTGGTCGTTGGGCGGTGTTTTGGTGAATGCGGATGAGCGCGAATTTACTGCCAAAGATAATGTTGAAGTGACGTTAAAATTCAAACTTCGTGACCGTGTTATTGATGTGCCACAAGATGCGTTCATCATTCGTAAAGCCCGCAACAAGGTGGCGGTTCAATTTAAACCGCTTACGCAAAAAACACGCGGCGATTTTCAAAATGTACTTGATGACTACGTCGCCTCACAATTCGCAGCATCGCAGTCGCAGTTCTAAAAGAAGCCAAGGGCATTTACCCTTGGCCTCCCTATAGATGCGTATTATTTACCATACATTTTTTCGAAGCCTTGCGTAACTTTTGCGACATGTGATGGGTCTTTATCGCGCCAGTATTTGGGATCGCGCATCATAGAC
>JBBKXA010000034.1:0-17128 GCA_037969235.1 Bdellovibrionales bacterium
CAGCCCGCCAAGGATAAGGCCGTTGATATGCTGGCGGAGAGTAATTTTGACATGGTTATTCTTGACCCCACGCCGCTCACCAGTCCGCGACCATTGATTTTAAATGCGCGGCGCACGGTTCGTAATTATCCCTATATTTTGCTGGCTTCCGATAGTTTTACGGCGGAAGATGCGGTAAAGACAGGGGCGAATGATTTGATTGCCAAGCCTTTGGATGGGGAGACGTTAAAGAAAAAAATTAAGAATGCACAAGGCTTGATTTCTATGGTGCGTTTATATGGGGACGATTCCGAAGATTTTCCTAGCGCGGGCGGAGTGATTGCAAAGTCGGCGTTTAATCAGTTGTTTTTATCGGCGATGGACCGCGCGGATCGTTATGGTGAGAAGACATATATTTTGCAAATTGCGCTCCATAATTATGAAGAAATATTATCGCTCGATGGTACATATGCGGCGGAATATGCCGTGGCGAAATTGTGCCAATATATGTCGCATCTGCGCCGCCAAAGCGATATTATCGGTCAGACACGTCGCAATGAATATAGTTTGTTACTGCAGCGCCCGATCTATGAGACTGAGCCTTCAGAGGCGGCCAATCGTTTTGCTGATGAATTGGCGAAATGCACTGATATTGATGCATCCGGGCGCACCGATGTAGAGGTGCGGGTTTCATTGATCAGCGTACCCTCGGGCAATATCGTTGCCGAACACATCTTTAAGATTGCGGCTTTAACGCACGCGACGAACGGATAGTTATATTACTACATAGCAAAACCAATATGTAGGTATAAATTCCTTTACATTATTCGCCGTTGTTGTTATACTGCGGTATCGCCGCCAGATTTGCGACTTTTTATAGCCTTTCCGCCTTTATTGTCGGGAGGGTTTTTTGTTGTGGTTGGGGGGCGATGTTTTTCATTTATTTTTCCTACAGGAGCATTCTTATGACGACCAAACTTCCCCTTGATACCAATGATAACCCTATCCCCGCGTTACGCTTTGTTAATGGCGGGGCACATAGTGTGACCACGAGCGCAAGCTCTGCGCGTAATTCCACGGCCTTTAACGGTGATACACGGGTGGTGAGCATTTATGCGACTGCGGATGTGTATTTAAAATTTGGAGATAGCAGCGTGAGCGCCAGCACGAGTGATCATTTCTTTCCCGCTGGGCTATATTATGATGTAGCGATTGGCGGCGATCAGGTCGGGCATGCAACACATTTGGCAGCGCTTCAGGTGAGCGCGGCGGGTGTGGTGTATATTTCTGAAAAGGAATAATGTGTAAGACTATTTACGCATTGACCTTGCGTGAGCGAAGCGCCGTGGTGATTGTGCCATCGTCGAGATAGTCCAATTCCCCGCCCACGGGGACGCCATGCGCAAGGTGAGTGATTTTTAAATTATCGCGATGGGCGATGTGATCGGTGATGTAATGCGCCGTACTTTGTCCATCGACGGTGGCGGCAAGAGCGAGGATAATTTCGTTGGTTTGCGAATCTTCGCTACGGCGTTTCAGGCGCTCAAGGTCGAGCTGGGCGGGGCCGATGCCATCAATGGCGGATAGTAAGCCGCCGAGAACATGATAGCGGCCCTTGAAAGCGGATGTACGCTCGATTGCCCAAAGGTCGCTGACTTGCGCGACGACGCATATTTCGTGGGCGTTACGTTTGACATCTTGGCAGATGCCGCATGGATCGATCATATCGAGATTGCGGCATATTGAGCATGCGATGATTTCATCGGCGGCGCGCTCCAACATATGCGCAAGCGGGCGCATGGTTTGATCGCGGTTATTGAGCAGATGCAGCGCAATGCGGCGCGCGGAACGATTACCTAACCCCGGCAAATTGGACAACATTTTGATTAGATGCTGGAGTGGGCCGTCTTGCATATGTGTAAATGTATCGCTTTTTAATTGTTAAGTTTACGTTTTTTGTCGGGGTCTTTGTAGACGAATAGGTTTTTGGGGTGTTCTACCCCTTCTTTTAGATAAAATAATTCGACTTCGGTGATTAAGCCTTGGGCATCGACAATGCGCCATTTGCTTAAGGTCATCGGGTCCTCTTTGAATCCGAAGGTAAGTGAGCCTGCTTGGGGGTCATCTTTTTGGGTGACTTTGACTTGGAGAAAGTTACCTTTGCGGATGACGCTTTCGACATTTAAATCGTCTTGCAGGGAGATATTTTTGCGCAAGAAAAAATCAGCCAAGGTTTGACCGATAGGCGCGTTGGTTTGTTCGCCCAATTCCGCATCATAGAAATATATGAAAAAACCGTCGGCCACTACGAAATCTTTGATGGGGTCATCATATTGAAAGCGGAGTTTACCGGGGCGATCAAGATAAAATGTGCCAACAAGTTGTGTGCCATCATGCGTGGTTTGGACAAAACGCGCTTGCGCACTTTTGAGGTTTTGCAAATATTTTTCAACCTTAGCGACATCTTTGTTATGCTCCGGCGTTTTTTGCGCAGCGGTGATGGCGGGACTGAATAATATCGCAAAAGCCAGTGCGGCGAATAATATGTTTTTCATGTGTGTGTTCCTTCGATCTATACCTTACATATAGTATACGTGCAGGCAATAACAAACCCTTTGATTTTAATTATAGAATCTTCTTGATTTTGTTTTCATATTAGAGTAGATTCTGTTTAAATTTATAAATCAGGGTACATAAAATGAAAAAATCAAAAACCTTATCTTTGGCTTCGGCGTTTTTTGCTTCCACCATGTTGCTGGCGGGGTGTTCGGAATCTGATCTGGTTGAAAGTGAAGTTTTAAACGGTGGTCGGGATGAATGTTTGCATCCTTATGATCCTACTATTACACAAGATGTTATTAGCTTAGATTGTTGGTTAGATAAAGATGGGAATGAAGCACCATATGTGTACAACATTGTTAATGTGGAATATGCGACAAATATCATAGAAGGGCCGTACCCATCTTATGGTCATGAGGACATACTAAAATATGTTGATAATAGTGCTTTGTATGACACAACAATTGTGCCCAATGAATATATAAAAGCTTCGATGCTGCTAAAGCTTGCCGTATCAACGCGTATCAGGGCAGATGAATATTTGATGGCGACTATAAATGACATCGAAGATCTGAAAAATACGGACTCACCATTACTCGATATATACAAAGAAGAATGGATTAAAGGCGTTGCACAAATAGTGAATGAGGAAGTCGATAAAATTAATGGTTTCGATCATTATCGCTCCGTAACCGCATTTATACTTGACCACGAAACAGTGGAAATTCGTGGCAGGTACTTTAGCGACGTTGAGATTGATCTCATAGCTGGTGGGACTGCAGAAAATAATGTTTACGTACCCGGCCTATATCGCGTGGAATTTGATTGTGAAGATATGACGAAATTGGAAGCGGAATTAAATTGGCTGGCTTCTCTTGAATTTTTAAAAGAAGATGCGCCGCAATATTGGGCGGTTCCTGGTCATAATCAGTTTTCCAGCGCGGATGAAGAATATGGATTACATATGCTCATGATGTCCACTTTTACGGGCGTTGATGGCCATGAAAAATTATTTGTCACGGAATCTACGGAAGATCCTAGCTATAATTACTCTGCAGAGTTAGTTCAGAAGCCTCAAGATCCCTTTTTCACGCTGGAAAAATTCACGCAAGGTAAAATTTTAGTGCTTGAAAGTGGCGCTGCCATTGGAAGCCCGATTAACGGTGACGGTGATTTTGCGGAAATGCGTATTAGGCAGGGTGATATTGTGTTAGAGACATTATTTGATAAAATGTCAGTGGCTTGGTTGGATGATTCAGAAAAAGTAGAAAACATGACGGCGGGCTTTAAAGCCTTACTGGAATTTAAAGCTGAAAATGAGGATGATCGAGAAACATTTTTGGAGATGCTTCAAGAATATAGAAAATCTGGTGAGATTATGGCGATTAATAACCGGACAATGGAGTTTATAAAGACTGATAATGATCCATCCGCAAGAAAAAGTCTTACTCATAATTTTTATCATCATGATCGAGTTCAACTCCGATATGGAGAGCGAGATGATAGTTTAAAAATTCCCTCAGGCATAGCTCCGCCAGTCAGTAAAAAACAAAGTGTCGAATATTTACCACAGATGGACTTAGCCCATTAAGCGGGCCCGATATTTATATCAACCCACTTCGCTATAATCGCCGACTAAGATTGTGCGTTTGCCTGTGGCATTGGCTTTTGAGATTACGCCTTGGCGCTCCATTTCTTCGATAATACGCGCGGCGCGGTTATAACCGATTTGCAGGACGCGTTGCACATAGCTGGTGGAGGCTTTGCCATCACGAGCGACAATGGCGACGGCTTCATCATATAATTCATCCACTTTTTCGCCGTTATTGCGGTCTTCGAAAATGGCTTGCATGACTTCGCTGGCATCGGCGAAATCGCCTTCGGTGATGCTGTCGATATAAGCGGGCGCGGCTTGCGCTTTGAGGTCGTTGACCACTTTTTCAACATCTTCGTCGGATACGAATGGGCCGTGAACGCGAGTTATGCGGCCACCTGGTGCCATATAGAGCATATCGCCCATGCCGAGCAATTGTTCCGCGCCACCTTCACCGAGGATGGTGCGCGAGTCGATTTTAGAAGTAACTTGGAATGATATACGCGTGGGGAAATTAGCTTTGATCACGCCCGTAATCACATCAACGGATGGGCGTTGGGTGGCCATGATGAGGTGAATCCCTGCGGCGCGCGCCATTTGTGCGAGGCGTTGAATTGCGCCCTCAACGTCTTTACCAGCAACCAGCATAAGATCGGCAAATTCGTCGACGATAACCACGATAAAGGGCAGTTCGTTAAGATCCATGGGTTGGTCTTCGTATACGGCTTTGCCGACATCATCGAAACCTGTTTGCACTTTGTGCATGATGGTCTCACCCTTGCGGGCGGCCTCGCGGACACGTTCGTTATATCCATTGACATTACGCACGCCGAGTTTGGACATGGCGCGGTAACGTTCTTCCATTTCCTGGACTGTCCATTTGAGCGCAACTACGGCTTTGCCGGGTTCAGTGACCACGGGCGCGAGGAGGTGTGGAATGCCATCATAGACCGATAGCTCTAGCATTTTGGGGTCAATCATGATGAAGCGACATTTTTCGGGCGGGAGGGCGAATAGAAGCGATAAAATCATGGTGTTGACCGCAACCGATTTCCCCGAACCTGTTGTCCCTGCGACTAATAAATGCGGCATTTTGGCCAGATCGGCGAGAATGGATTGCCCACCAATATCCTTGCCGAGTGCAAGCGGCAGGCTTGCGGATGTTTTTTCAAACGCTTTGGAAGCCAGCAATTCTTGCATATAAACAATTTGGCGGCTTTTATTGGGCAATTCTATACCGATTACGTTGCGCCCTGGCACGACCGCTACACGCACGGATATTGCAGACATGGAGCGTGCGATATCATCGGCAAGGGAGATGACTTTTGCCGATTTTGTGCCGGGGGATGGCTCAAGTTCATAGAGCGTTACCACAGGGCCGGGATGGATAGAGGTGATCTCGCCCTCTACGTTGAAATCCATTAAGACATTTTGCAGTAGTTCAGCGTTGCGGCGTAGCGCGGCTTCGTCGAGTTGATAGTCTTTAATCTCCATCGGAGGAGATTCGAGCATGTTGATGTCGGGCAATTCCCATTCGATTTCTTCATCCAGATTGAAACGTTTTTGCGGTGTGGCGGGTTTGCCGACACTGGTTTTGGGTGTGACAACGGGAATGGTATCTTGCGATCTCGCGTCAATGGATGATGTTGCGGTCATTGGGGCTTCTGATGTGATTTTTGGTGTGACGCGTTTGGAGGGTTTTGCGGCTTTAGGCGCATCGGTAGCATCATCTTCGGCGGTGTTTGATTTGAACATGGCCAGCGGGTTGGGGCGATAATCGGGATTATTATGATGGCGCAGCCATTGCTGAAAACCATGTGCGGTATAGGCTATGGCTAGAACGCTTTTATATGCGCCGTTCCAAATCGTGCGTGCGATACCGCTGAGTTCATCGCGAGTGACAGCCATCGCAAATGCCGTTGTTGCAAAAGCCAAGAACGCGCATATGGATGTAATAATTGCAAGGGAGATCCATGGGAGGTTGGCGGCGGCTTTGTTGAGCGTAATTGTGCCGAGTGCGCCGCCGATATAAGGCTGATTTAGCCATGCGCCAGATGGGGTTTGTGCAAAGGCAATTGCACATAGAACTGCGCCCAGTAACATGGCAGGAATGCGCATCCATAGAGGGCTTAGGCTATGGCGATTAAAAGCGCGTAGTCCCCATGCGATAAAGGTTGCGGCAAAAATAAATGCGCCGATGCCCAATGTTTGGACCAAGATATCAGAAAATATTGCGCCGTTATGCCCCATCCAATTTGAAATATTTTGTGCATTTGTTGCACTGTTGGCGGAAGGATCGGTGGGGGTGTAGCTGAAGAGAGCGAGGGCGATAAATCCGCCGACGGCTAAGCTAGCGAGCGCGACAATGTCAATCACTCTGCGAGCTAGGAACGTTTGAACCCCTTGGGGCAGGATGCGGAGCAGGATAAATGGTTGTTTTGATCCTGTGGATCGTTTGTATTTTGTCTTGCTGGGCGCGCGGCGAATGGTGCGTTTTGTGGCCATGAAATATACTCTTGATAAAAAAGATGAACGGGTTGGAAATGCCCTATGAGTCTTAAGTTTACAGAAAATTAGGCGCTCTTGCAAGGCGCTTTGTCGCAATAAATTTTAATCATCTTAATAATTTGTTAACCATTTTAGTGTGTTGTGGATAAGTACGAATGTTTAAAATTTTCCTGCGTTCTAACAGTTCATCAAAAATTCAAAAAATATTAAAGGGGGGATGCGCATATGATCGGGCTTGCAAATCAAAAAGCAGATAGCACATATCAAAGTGAATATTCAGTATATATTTATCACAATAAGGATCAAACACTGGATGAATTAAATGATTGGGAAAAGCGTATAACTACGCCGCATTTATGCCATGCTTTGCGAGAGGCAAAATTGCTTCACCGCTCGAAAGGGTATCGCAAAGTTGAGATTAAAGAGCGTTTACTTGATCCGAAAACCGCGATGGTGTTTGACCAAACCTTGAAGGTGTTTCCATCAAAATCGCGATGGCTAGGTTTTTTGTCTGCGGTTTAATCCAAAATACCCAGCGGGTTTTTCATCACCAATTCACCGATTTGTTTATAAACATTGGCGTTTTCTTCCATTTGTTCTTTGATCGGCTCGTTCTGATTGGCGAGTGTGATGAAAAATGTGGCGGCATCAATGAGCAGTTTTCCCGCTAATTCGCTGTGCGGCGTATTGTTGAGAGCGCCTTGGGGGTCTTGCGTAAGAAGCCCGCCCATTTGTTTGAACACGGTGGCATTTTCTACCATTTGGTCCTTGAGGGGCGGGTTTTGCTCTCCTAAAGTGAGGAAAAAATCGGCGGCATCGACTAAAAGTTTGGATGCGAGTTCAGCATGTGTGGGCATTGTTTTAGGCTCCTTATATTATAATAATTTTACAGGTTAACATGGATTATCATTAATTAATAGAACCGGTGTTATTTTCCTGTCTGAAAGCATGGGCGGGGTATGCGCCGAGAAATTTGACATTGTTGGCGTAAAAACCCAGCTCTTCGAGTGCGAGTTTAAAGCTGTCGGTTTCGGGATGGCCATCAATATCGCAGAAAAATTGCGCGGCTTGGAAATTGGGATCAACATAGGATTCCAATTTGCTCAAGCTGAGGCCGTTGGTGGCGAAACCGCCTAAACATTTATACAGAGAGGCAGGAATGTTGCGGATGGTGAAAATAAGGGAGGTCACTGTTTGCACACTTTCATGGGGAATTTCAGGCTCGCGCCCTAAAATTAAAAAGCGTGTCGTGTTATGGTGTTCGTCCTGCACGTTATGTTCGAGGACATCGAGTTTATAGATTTGAGCGGCCAAATCGGAGGCGAAGGCGCCGTGCGCTTTGTCATTGCGCTCGGCAATTTCTGAAGCAGCGCCTGCGGTATCGGCGTGGACATGGGCGATTAAACCTAAGCGTTTGATGATTTTTCGGCATTGCGGGATGGCGTGGACGTGGCTGTGAACATGTTTTATATCTTCAATTTTTGCGCCCGTCACACCCAATAAAGTATGGCAAATGGGCTGAAAATGTTCGCCGATAATATAAATTTCATGTTTGGGCATCAAATGATGCACATCGGCGACGCGCCCCGCCAAAGTATTATCAATGGGAATCATCGCCAAATCGACTTCGCCGCTGGCTAAAGCGTTGAACGCATCTTCGAATGATGTGCAGGGCAACGTTTCCAGCGTGGGAAAAACGGTACGACAAGCGAGATCGGAATAGGCGCCGAAGGCACCTTGAAACGCTATGGTCTTGATGTTTTTGAGATCCATAAGGAAAATTTCTTTCGTGTAGTGAAAAATTTATCTTGAATGACTATAGCCAATGCGGTTATGTGTCGACAAGTCGTTTTAACCTGATATAGTTTAAATCGAAAATTTTGTAGACTTTTAAAGATTAAATGAGGTTCGTTTTTCATGTCTTCTATGGAAAAAAATAAAATATTTGCTGCCGTCTTGTGCGCCGGAATTGTTGCGATGCTTGGCGGATTCATAGCGGAAGTGCTGGTACACCCTCATGAATTGGATGAAGATGCGGTGATGATTGAAGGGCTTGAGGGCTCTGTAGGTGGCGGTGCGGCGGTTGCTATGCCTGATCCTATTTTTGATTTAATCGCGAGCGCCGATGTGGCGAAAGGGGAGAAGCTTTCGAAGGCCTGCGCGGCTTGCCATAGTTTTAATCAAGGCGGCGCGACGAAGGTTGGTCCTAATTTATATGGTGTTGTAGGCGCTTCTAAAGGAGCAGATGCTGGCTTTTCTTATTCTGCGGCTATTACTGCGGCCGGTGGTAAGTGGGGATATGAAGATTTGAATTTCTTCCTTTGGAAACCTAAGGCTTATATTGATGGTACGAAAATGAACTATGCAGGGTTGAAAAAACCTGGTGATCGCGCGGCGATGATTGCATGGCTTCGTACGCAAGGTTCGTCTTTGGCATTGCCAAGCGCGGCGGAGATTGAAGCGGAAAAATTGAAGCTTGCACCGCCCGAGGCTGAGGCTACTGAAGAAGCTGTTGAGGGGTTGGTTGACGAAGTTCCAACCGCAGCGACGCCTGTTGTGGACACACCAGTTGTTGAAAAGCCTGCGCATTAAAATTTAAGCCTTTTTCTCCCAACTACCCTGCGGGGTTTGTTGCCAGTATGTGACATCATGTTCGGCGTCTTTATAGGTTTTCCAGCGGGTGCGGGCCGCGCTCACGGCTTGTTCATCGCGTCCGTCAATCATATCACAGATTAAAGTATAGTCATTGAGATGCGGGCTTTCGCAGCCGTTGGTGAGAATCAGCACATCAGCTTTATTCGCGTTTTCATCTTGATCGGTGAGGAAAATGGGTTGATCTTGAAGGTTGTCGATTTTGTCTTTGGCGCTACCATGAGGCAAAAAAGCGTTTTCGTTATAGGTCCATAAGTGGGTGTTTAAGCGCTCGACTTCATTAGCGTGCGGCGCTTTGACGAGGATGCGGTGGCCGTTTTGCAAAGCTTTGCCCAATATTATAGGCAAAATTTGATCAAGGCTTTGACGCTCTAGATGGTAGAAACGAATTTCGCTCATTGTTTTTTCTTTTCACTTTCGGGCGCATATTGATGGGTGTGGCCTTTGTAATCGCAAACATCATAGCCGCCAGTGGGGAGGCTTTCAATATAGCAGGGTGTGAGCGGGATTTTGCCGTATCCTTCGGGGATATCGAGCATGTAGGTGGGCTGGCATAATCCTGACAACGTGCCGCGAAGTTCGCGCATAAGATTCTGGCCTTGCGCGATGGATAGGCGAAAATGGGCGGTGCCTTTGGCCAAATCAGGGTGGTGGAGATAATAGGGTTTTACATTGAGTGTGACCAATTCGCGATAGAGATCAGTGAGGGTTTGGGCGTTGTCATTGATGTTTTTGAGCAATACAGATTGTGAAAGCAGGTTGATTCCTGCGGCATGAAGGGCATCAATCGCGGCACGAACCGCATCGTTTAATTCCTGAACATGATTGACGTGAAGCGCCATATATATCGCTTTTGTGGGTGATTGCAGCGATTTGATGAGCGCAGGCGTGATGCGTTTGGGATCGGCAATTGGCACACGCGTATGGAAGCGGATAACACGGACATGGCTGATGCCTTCCAAGGCGACCATGATATTACCCACTTGACGCGCAGATAAAATAAGCGGATCGCCCCCTGTGATGATGACTTCCCAAATTTCAGGGTGGGCGCGGATATAATTAATGGCGGCGGTGATTTCGTCTTCTTTGAGTATGTTGGCGGCGGCCCCTGCTTTTGGACCGACTTGTTCGCGGTGGAAACAATAGCGGCAATAAACCGCGCAAATGCTAGTGGGTTTGAATAATACGCGGTCGGGATAGCGGTGTATTATGCCTTTTACGGGGCTGTGAGCTTCATCGCCGATGGGATCTATGAGTTCCTCGGAGCGTGTATTTAACTCTGCTTCTTGCGGAATATATTGTTTGGCAATGGGATCGTTAGTGACATCGCCTTGTATGGTATCAATAATGTTTTCTGTAACCCTATAGGCGTAGGTGTCGAGCAATTCGCGCGATGTGCAGCCTTTAAGTTGTTTGATAGATAATTCAGATTGGCGTGTGTTATTCATAGAACTCCGCGACTAGATCATTGAGGACGCGAACGCCAAAGCCAGAGCCGAATTTTGGCACTGTAGGTTGGTCGCTCATGCGCCACGCCGTTCCTGCGATATCCATATGCGCCCATTTTGTGTCTTTATCGATGAAATGACCGAGGAAGGCGGCGGCGGTGCATGCGCCAGCGTAACGGCTTTTGCCTAAATTACGTAAATCGGCGACGCCGCTTTCGACTTCCTTGCTCCAGACTTTGTCCAAAGGCATGCGCCAGAGTTTTTCGCCAGATATTTTGCTGGCTTTATCCATTTTTCCCCAAAGATCATCGTTGTTTACAAATGAGCCGCAATATTCATGTCCGAGCGCGACCATCATTGCGCCCGTTAAGGTGGCGAGATTGATGACAAATTCCGGCTTATATTTATTTTGTATATGCGTCAGACAGTCGGCTAGGACGAGGCGGCCTTCGGCGTCGGTATTGAGAACCTCGATAGTTTTACCCGCGTAAGATGTGATGATGTCCCCCGGTCTGTAGGCTGTTGAGGATGGCATATTCTCGGCAAGGCCGACGATAGCGACGACATTGCATTTGGCTTTGCGTAGGGCCAACGTTTTCATAAGGCCAACGACGGCGGCGCTGCCGCCCATGTCCATTTTCATCTCATCCATACCTGCGCCCGGTTTGATGGAAATCCCGCCTGTATCGAACGTGACGCCTTTGCCGACGAAGCCTAATGGCTTATCAGTTTTTTTGGCGGCGCCATTCCAGCGCATGATGACCATGCGAGGTTTGCGTGCGGAGCCTTGGCCAACGGCAACAATTGCGCCCATGCCGAGTTTTTCGAGTTTTTTATCGTCATAAATTTCTACCTCTACGCCCAATGGTTTTAATTCGCTGCGGATCAGTTTGGCGTAGCTGTCGGGGTACAAATCATTAGGCGCGGTGTTCACCAGATCACGGGCGAAGAATGTGCCTTGCGCGATTTTATCGAGGGTGTCGTAGGCTTTTTTGGTCGCGCTTTGGTCGGGGGTGATGAGGTTGAGCGTTTTGAAATCAGGTGTTTTGTCGGTGTTGTCGCCAGCGTCTTTTTTAGATTTATAACGGTCGAAATCATAATGACGAAGAGCAAAGCCGTTGGCGATGTGGGCTGCTATAATTTCGGCATTTAAATCTTTAGTTTTTTCCGCAATAAGGCCAGCGTTTTTGTAGCCTGACTTTTTGATTGCGGCGCAAAGCTTGCCACCTGCTTCTTCACATTTAAGGAGGGTTAGCTCATCAAGCTTGCCGAGGCCGAGCAGTATGATGGTAGCGTATTCGTTTTCGCTGGGGGAGCCTAGATGCAAAACCTGTCCATTCTCGCCTTTAAAGCCCGCATTATTTTTGATGGCGCGGGTGATAAAGCCGTTAAGTTTTTTGTCGACCTTGGCGGCGTTTGTACCTAGTTCTGCTTTGCTGAAGACGCATAGAATAATATTTTGCGGTGTTTTGGTTTCGGTTTTTGGAAATTTTACAGATAGGCTCATGTCTCACGGCTTTCATTTCAAAATGGGGCGGGGTATAACAAGAATAAGAGTTTAGGGCATTGAGTGCGTGAAATGAAGATCTTTGATCATTATATTTTTAAAAATTTGGCGATTGCGACTGGTTTTGTTGCGGTAACGTTGTCGGCTGTCGTGTTATTGACGCAATCTCTAAAGTTTTTGGAGCTGGTGATTGAGGCGGGGGCATCGAGCGGCGCTTTTTGGGTGTTGACGTTGCTGGCGTTGCCACGGTTGCTGGAGGTGATTTTGCCGCTGTCGTTGATGGCGGCGACGTTGTTCATCTATAACCGTATGACCAATGACAGCGAATTGATTGTTGTGCGTTCGGCAGGGTATTCACCCGCGGCGTTGGCACGGCCTGCGATCATTTTGGCGTTATGTGTGAGCGTGATGTTGCTTGTTGTGACGTTATGGGTTGCGCCGAAGTCTTTGTCATCACTGCAACAAATGCGATCTTTAGTAAAGGCGCAGTTTTCGACGCTGTTGTTTCGTGAGGGTGTGTTTAATCAGGTGGGCAAAGGTTTGACGGTTTATGTGCGCGAGCGCGGGGCGAATGGGGCTTTGCACGGTTTAATGGTGCATGATGAGCGGGTTCAAGGCGAAGTGCCGTCCACCATTTTGGCACAGCGCGGCGCACTTGCGATGGTCGATGGCGGTTATCAGGTGGTGGTTTATGAGGGCACAAGACAGGTTTTTGATCCTGAAAAAAACGCTTTGCAGCGTTTGAATTTTAATCGTTATACGATTGATTTGCCAAATAGTGACCCCGTACGGCAACGATGGGCGCAACCAGATGAGCGCACGATTTTTGAGCTGTTGAAGCCTGATAAAAGCGTAGAGCGTGATGTTGATAGTTTGCGAGAGTTTAAAGTCGAATTACATCGACGATTTTTAGCGCCACTGCTGGCGCTTGTTTTCACACTTATTTCTTGTGCGGCTTTACTTGTTGGACCAGTGGATCGGCGGGGGCAAATACGGCGCATTATTTTCGCGGTGGGCAGTGTGGTGGTTATTCAGGCGCTCTTTATGGCGGCGCATTCGGTTGCGGGTAATTCCAATATCGGGGTGTTTTTTATGTATGGCGTTGTGTTTGTGCCGATGGCCGTGGGCGCATTTGTGTTGAGTGGTTATAGCGAGCAGTTAAGGCGCAAGATATTGTATAAGCCGCAAGAACTACTCGAGTTAGGCGCGGCATGAGCATAACGTATACATTGAGTAAATATTTGGCGAGAGCGTATTTTGTTAATACAATGATCTTGCTCTCGGCGCTTTTGGGGCTGATTTTTATTTTTGATACGGCGGAGATGCTCCGCCGCGCAGGGCATTTAGGCGGTTTGCCTATGACGCTTTTGTTGAAAATGAGTTTATTGAAGTTACCTGAAGTGGGGCAATTACTTGTGCCTTTTGCGATTTTGTTCAGCGCGATGTTTACGTTTTGGAAGCTGAACCGAAGTTCGGAGTTGATTGTTTTGCGATCATCGGGATTTTCGGTTTGGCAGTTTTTACTACCAGTGTTGCTTGTTGCCAGTTTAATGGGCGTATTTCAAGTTACTGTGATCAACCCGATGGGCGCGGTATTGTTGGGTAAATTCGATCAAATGGAGCGTAAATATTTGGATCGTCAGGATAACCAGATTGCGATTTTCCAAGAAGGGTTATGGCTTCGTCAAAGCACTGATGGGCTTGTTTTGGATGGCAGCGATGATACAGAGCGCGGATATGTGATTTTGAATGCTCGAAAGGTACAAGCGCCAGATTGGGTGTTGAAAGATGTGACGTTATTTTATTTTGGTGCAAATGACATTTTTAAAATGCGCCTTGATGCGTCGAGTGCGCGTTTAGTTAAAGGCGCTTGGGTGTTTGAAAACCCATCTACGCATAAGCAAGGCGGTATGAAAATTGAACATGCAAAATTGACATTGCCCACAACTTTAACGCGTCAAGAGATTGAGGAAAGCTTTTCATCGGCGCAAAGTATTGCGTTTTGGTCGTTGCCTGCGCATATACAAACGTTGGAGCAAACGGGTTTTGATGCCAGCAGATTGCGGGTTTATTATTATTCTCTGCTTTCACAACCATTATTTTTTATTGCTATGGTGTTATTGGCCGCCACGGTATCCATTCGACCGCCACGTATTGGCGGGACATTTATGTTATTTGTGATGGGAATTGGGATCGGGTTTGTGGTGTTTTTTATGTCAAGTTATCTGCAAGCCCTTGGTGCATCACAACAAATCCCTCCAGCTTTAGCGGCATGGGCGCCGGCGGGAGTTTGTTTTTTATTGGGGTTAACTGTTATCTTGAATATGGAAGACGGATAAAAATAAGACTGCGAAAATTTGTAACATTGTTGGGGGGTTACGCGAATTTATAAATAAGGATGATGTGTTTTTCATTCTTGACTTAATGCATATTTTCCATCACTTTAAGGAGCATTAATTTTTTACAATTGGAATAATATATATGATTAAAAACAATAGCAGATTCAATATTTTAATAGGTTGCGCATTGCTGGCCCTTATGGTTTCTGGCTGTGCTACGGACGAAAACCATACATATATGGCGGGGGATATTGAAATTGAAGATCCGATGGAAAATACAAACCGTAAGGTTTTTGCATTTAACAATGTGGTTGATGACAATATTATCCACCCCGTTGTAAAAGGATATAATCGCGCTGTACCCGCGCCGGCACGTACTGGGGTAAGTAATGTATTTAAAAATCTACGCACGCCCGTGAATTTGGGTAATGAATTATTGCAGGGCGATTTCCAAGGCGCTGGCAATGTAGCGGTGCGCGGTGTTGTGAATACGCTTTTGGGTATTGGCGGGATCTATGATTTGGCGGGCCATGAAGGTTTGGAATATGAGCATGAAGATTTCGGTCAGACGCTTGCGACATGGGGTATAGGGCATGGGCCGTATTTGGTTGTGCCTGTATTAGGGCCATCTTCAACGCGTGATTATTTGGGGTATGCTGTTGATTCGTTCGCAGATCCTTTGCGTTGGTATTTGTTTAACATTGATAAAGAGGGTATTTATTACGGCAAAGCTGGCGCGGAATACATGAATATTCGCGCATCTTTGGTGGATGTCCTTGAAGATTTGGAAAAAAGTTCTATTGATTATTATGCAGCTACACGCAGTGCCTATTATCAGCGTCGTGATGCCATGGTCAAAGATCAAAACAGTGACAATTATACATCAGCGGATATCCCTGATTATGATTAATGTGTAAATTAGAGGAGTTATAGCTATGAAACATCTTTTGCTTTTTGCGACTATCGCCGTTGCCCTGCCTGTTAGCGTAGCGGTTGCTGGAATGCTTTCTGGGCATGTTGATGTTCCACGTTCTTCGTTGAGTGTCGATGTTTCTGGTAGTGATGTCGCACATAGTGCTGAAGGTTTTATTACCGATTTGACCAGCGAAGGCATTGGTTTTCTGGCGGATGATGGTATGAGCGATGCGGATCGCAAGGCGGGTTTCAAAAAGCTGTTGAATAATAATTTTGATATGAATACCATTGCACGTTTCTCGCTGGGATCGAATTGGCGTAATGCGTCTAAAGCTCAACAAGATGAGTATCTTGGGTTGTTCAAGGCGATGATTGTAAACGTGTATTCTGAGCGTTTTAATAACTATTCTGGTCAAAAACTTTCAGTTACTGGCTCACGTGCAGAAGGTGGTAGCGATATTTTGGTACATTCTTTGATGACGCAAGCCAGCGGCCCGAAGGTTAAAATTGACTGGCGCGTTCGTGATCGAAGCGGCAAGTTTCAAGTTGTTGATGTGATTGTCGAGGGCGTGAGCATGGCGATGACCCAGCGTTCAGACTTCTCGTCTGTCATTCAACGTGGTGGCGGTGATATTGAAGCTTTACTCGCGCATTTGCGCAAAAGCTAGTTATAAAATATTCATTTGTTTTTTTAAACGATTTTCACGATATATTATGAATATGTTCGATGCTATGACGATTGTGCCGCCTGCCCAGATTGCGGCGCTTGGCCAGTCGCTCCATATGAACCAACCGAAGATGGTTGCCCATATTATCCCTGAATAATTAAAGATGGTCACGATCGACGCTTGCGCGTTTTTATATGCGCTTGTGATGCAAAACTGGCCGAGCGCACCTGTTACGCCGATGCTGATAAACATCCAGATATCATTGATATCAGGCATATGTGCGACGAAGGGCATGAGCGCACCGCAAAACAGCGTGCCGATGGCTATAAAATAAAATGTAATGACGAAGGGGTGATCGGTACGACCAAGCCAGCGCACCATAGTTTGGATAACCGCATGCATGGATGCTGCGCTGAGGGCAAAAATTATCCCTGTGATATTTATCGCGCCGCTGGGCTGTGCCATTATGAGTACGCCGAAAAAGCCTATAAGCACGGCGCTCCAGCGATAAATCCCGACTTGCTCTTTGAGTATGAAATACGCCAAAACGGGCAGTATTAAGGAGGATGCAAAAATAAGCGCAGTCGCATCCGCCATCGGAAGATGCGCGAAGGCTCCGAATGTGGCAATCAAGCTGACGGAGCCGATGATGCTGCGTGCTATGATGCCTCTGGTGTTGACGGGAATTATTGTTTTAAAACCGCCGCGTAAATAGACAAGGGCGAGAAAAGGCACGATGGCGACGAGGTTGCGATAAAAGGCGATTTCTATGACGTGATAGCCATTGTTAAACAATAACTTCGCAAATACATTCATAACCGCAAAGAAAAAGAACGCGACAATGGCATAGGCAATGCCGCGTGTGGCGTTGTCGTTATCTTTTTGTGCCTGTTTTGAATCAACGGGTGCAAGGAGCGTGTCGGTCAATATGGTTTGCTTTTTGTTCGCTGTTAAAAAAG
>JBBKXA010000035.1:0-2841 GCA_037969235.1 Bdellovibrionales bacterium
TAATTGACCCATAAGTCTCAAATCATTTGACGATGGACAATCGTTGATCTTCTGCAAGATAAAACGCGTTACGACGAACCTCACGAAATATTGTCGCGCGGTGACGACCGAGATAATCAGCTATCGATGTTTTACTGCGACCAGATTCTAATAACTTGTAAATTGTCCGGCGTTCATCCAAACTGAGTTGACTATAATTATTTGGCATTTTGACTTTCTCCTTATAGCCCGAATAGGGCATAAATTAACGAAAGTCGCACTTCATTTTAGATACCACCGCCTAATCCTGAGGATGATGATAATGACCCTCAGAAAAAAGGTCGACCTAATGATCCACAAAAACAAAATAAGCAAGCAAGGGACGCTGCTAACAAAGCCGGACTAAACAAGGATCAAAAAGAAAAATTGAAAAGAGAGATAGAATTGGAATCGAGACAACATGGCCGCAACCTTAGTTATAAAAATATTGAGGAGATCGCAAAAGATATTAAAGAAGGGAATTTCTGATGCCTGATCGAGCCATAATATCTATTTTTAGAGCGGAATTTGACACCATTTTCAAGCCTTTTAAAGCTCGAGCGATTGTGCAAACAATTGGAGTCTCTTATGGTTCTTTATTATATTTTACAATGAATACAGAGATATTTGATAGAAAGAATATGATTGAGATAACACTATGGGGGGATATATGGGAATTATTCAAAAGTGGCAAGAAAATTTGTGGAAGTAATACTATCACGCGCAAGTTTGCAGAAGGAAAACTTTTACAATTAATGAAAAAAACGCGTTTTGAAAACATTATAATTGCAGAAGATACTATAACATTGATTTTTACTAATGAATTTAAAGTTATAGTTCAACATGATCCTTTAGATGACTATGACGATCTACTTAGCCTAAGCTTGCCTGACGATAAAAAAAGCATAATAGTTTTAACTAATGAAAAGCCCCCTAAATTTAAACTGGAGTACAATACATAAGGAGTAACATGTTTTCTTAATTTCGCCTTCACACACCGATCATCTCGGCACGCCGCGCTTTGCAACAAACACTAGCGGCACGCAAGTGTGGAGCTGGGCAGGGGATGCGTTTGGCATCGGCGCACCAAGTGGCAGCGCAACCATCAACCTGCGGATGCCAGGGCAGTACTATGATGCCGAAAGCGGGTTGTTCTATAACTGGAACAGATATTATAACCCCGCGATTGGGCGGTATATAAGCAGCGACCCAATAGGGCTTGATGGCGGGTTGAACACGTTCAACTACGCCAATGTTAGCCCTGTGATGTATAGCGATCCGAAAGGATTGGAATGGAAGCGTCCAACATTACCTACACCAGTTAATATCTTTATTGATTTAATGAAGCCAACCCATTAGGTAACTCAACATGTTATCAAAACGGCGTAAACGTTTGTTCTACAGCATCAACCGCGCCTTCAATGTCCGTTGCTAAACCACAAACACCTGATGTGTGTATAGTTGAAGACACAACAGATGTGGATTTACTCCCTCCAGGAAAGTGTACACCAGAGGAACACCGAGACCTTCAGAATAGAGCTGAAAATGCCTGTGGCTCTGCGAAATCTTGTAGCGGAAGTGATGATATTGCAACTTTGAACAGGAAAATAGGTTGCATTCTGCTTGTATTGCAGCACGTAAAAATCTTAATAATAGATGTTTTGGTGGTGGAAATGCAGGGCATAGATTAGCTGTTGATCAGAGAAATAGCTCTATTCGTAATTGTCAGAATTTTATGAGCAATATGGATAAATAGGATATGAAAACAAAAGAACGCAGCTATCAAGTTTTGGCACCATATGTGTATACAAGCAGAAATGGCGAGTCCGAGAAAGCTGAGGCTATGTTTGAACGCTTTCTAATAGACGGTTTTAGTTATGATGAAATATCCAATCATCCAGATTATCCTGTCTACGCGTCTGCAGAATTACTACATGAGTTACTTCCTCAAATGATTGATGAAATGATCAAAAGAAAAGATACGGACAATTTTCTTATTTATCATATCATATCAGCACTTGAACCTGAAGGCTCACAGGAAATATTTGGTTCGCAAGATAAAGATATTCTTACACGTTCACAAAAACTTATAAAATTGGCAGATAAAAACTTTGCTGAAAAGGCATGTCAATTTCTGAAAGCAATAGAAGAAGAGCCGCCAAACGGTGATGAGCAAGTGCAAAGGCTTTTAACTTTTTGGAAAAATAAATTGAAAGAATTTAAATAATAGATGTTCTATGTACCTAAATCTTGAACATGGCTTAAAAGCTGCCTACAGCTATGATGCCACCGATAATCGCCTGAGCCGCATCGAGGGCGCAACAGTGAGCACCACTGTGCCAAGTACCAGCAATAAAATCTCTGCCGTGAGCGGGGATAGCTACACCTACGATGCGGCGGGCAATATCACGTCCATTGATGTGAATGATTACACATGGAACGCCGCAGGGCAGCTGGAGGAGGTGGAGATCAGTTCCGCCACCGTCGGTGAATACACCTATGATTCACAAAACCACCGCACCAAGAAAGTCGCATCAAGCGTTACCACGCACTATGTGTATGGGCTCAATGGCGTGCTCTATGGCGAGTATGATAATACCGGCGCGTTGGTGCGCGAGTATGGCGCAACGGCTTTGGGAATATATGACGCTTCTGCTATAACGACATGTTCATTGACGTGTATTTCTGGAGGAGGTTTATAATGATTGCGGATCGTAATAAAATTAAAGAGTTAGTCATCTCAGAGATAAAATTATTTGCTCCAGAAGTAAAAACCATTACTGAAAACATGAAAGTCATTGAGGATTTAAAGCTACTTGGGGA
>JBBKXA010000036.1:0-7342 GCA_037969235.1 Bdellovibrionales bacterium
CTGGTAACCAAGCAAAGGGCTTGTTTGGTAGGCATGATTTTATCTACAACGCTAAACTGGATAACTATGACGGTCTTGTCAGACTAAAATGCACAATTTCAAAGTTAGCCTGACGCACATCCCTACCCTACGCAAACTTCCTGCCACTGGGCTAGCGAGGCATTTCTCAAATTCTTAAATTGTGTTCTGCTTTCGATGTGGCGTTGGTGATTAAAATGATTCAGGAATGTCGCATGAATTGAGGTGAATTTTTGCAACGATCCCATAGATCGAAACTTGTTCATTCCTCGTTCTCGTCGTCGAAAGTGGAGATGCGAATTCTCTGCCTGATTATTGTGATATTGCGTTGTATTTTGAACGTGAGCCAGATCAATCTCTTTAAGTGCTGCGCGATATGATGGGCATTTGTCTGTTACAATTTCGTGAGGTCGCCCGTACTTTTTTATGAGTTTTTTCAAGACTTTCAGTGCTGATTTCTTGTCTCGCCTTTTGGAAACGTAGCATTCTAACACCGTACCTTCTTGATCAACGGCGCGCCATAAATAATGGGTTTTACCGTTGATTTTTACAAAGACTTCGTCGATATGCCACCGCCAGTTTGATGTTCGGTGATTGGAGTTTTTCTTCATATTTTTTGCAAACATAGCGCCGAATTTATTCCACCAATATCGAATAGTTTCGTGGCAAATATCAATCCCGCGCTCGTGCAAAATATCTTCAACCTGTCGCAGGCTGAGCGGAAAACGCACGTAATACATTACGGCTAATTTGATGATTTCTGGGCTGGTTTTATAATATTTGAAAGGATCTTTTTCGCTCATAAAACAATTTTATCAAAAATTAATCAAAATAGCGATTTAATCTGACAAGACCCGCAAAGATCAATAAAATGAGAGTGCGCGGCTGCGCTTTCTTTCAGCTTTGATTTTTTCCATTTTTCAATAAATTGATGTGGTGTGATTTGACTCATTTATTTCTGCCAGAACCATTTTGTTTTTTTGGTGTCAGCTACACCTTTTATTTCTGAAACCAAATTTTTAATTTCACTTAATTGGTTTTCTCTGTCTTGTTCGATTTGAGAACGCTCTTTATCTTTATCTGATCGTTGATCTGTGATGGCTTTTTTAATCTCGGAGCTATTATCAAGGGCTTTTGCTAAATGGTTGTTGAGCTCTTTATTTTGCTCTTTATAGGTATTAAGCATTTCTCTAAGCTCTTCTTTGTCTTTTTGACGCTCTTTTTTTTCATTTTCTAAATCAGTTTCTAATTTGATGATTTGTTCTTTAAGAGCCTTTTCAGCAGTAGGTTTTGTTGACGCCGTGTTTTCTTTTGGAACTTGATCCAAAGGCACAACATTTTCATGACCATAGACTCTTTGCAGTTCAGAAACGTCGATTTTATTATCGTTCGTAATTGAAATGCTTTTATCTTTAATATGTTTATAAAATGTTGAACGTTTAACGCCCACCATTTTGGCAGCTTGTGGTTTCGTTACTTGCATTTTTGGCCTATTTAAATGTCTATCAGTGTCTATTTGGACAATCCGTAGACAATCCAGATCGATATTCTACAAGATTCTATCATTTTCGAAAACAGCAAAAATAATTTTTAATATTTTAAGCTTTATACACTTGTCCAATCGCGTCCACATGTGGATAAGTAGACTTTAAATAGACTGTCTATGAGATGTGTTATCAAACTTCAGTTTTTAATTTTATAAAATATCTCCAGTATGTAACGCTTTTAAAGCAAAGGCTGCATGAGTTTTTATAGTAAAATATGTGTCCTTCGCGAATATTTTTTATTCAGTCTCTGTGCGTCTACTTGTGGATAAATAGACAGCGTGTTAGATTCTATATAACAGAATCGAGAATCACCGTATTCTGTTTCTTAAATTGATCGAAGTTCATGTTCATGAAATTCTATTTCGATCTTTTCCAAGTCTATCGAGACTGAAAATTGAAAATGTAGACCAACTTAAGAGAAAGGAGCAGCAAAAGTCATAACCCAGATAAGCAAAAACCGTCCTTGCAGGGACGGTCTAGCTTAATATCAGAGATATTGAATAAATTTTACAGTACAAATATATCCCTGATCGAATCGGCTTGCAACAAAAAAGTGCATTTGCGCTTCCCTTTTCTGCATCCTATTTTTGGGTAAGATCAGAGCTAAAACACTATGGAGCATTTAAATCATTATGAACCGCCAGTTGGCGGGCGGGTAAGTTCACCCAAATTCAGGGAAAGTTTGCAAAGCGCAGAAGAGTTTTGTGGGCTAGAAGAAGATGTAAATCGCTTTTATGCCTTAAAACTTATAAAAAAAGTTGGTAAAAATTTCGGTTTTTCACCAGAGCTGGTAGAAATGCTCGAATATTATTTAATCCGTACAAATGAAATAGATTGGAGCGAAGGGCAACAGCCTATTTGTTATCAGTCTGTAGTGACTACCGCACTGGATTTAGACATATCGGAGCGTCAAGTACGCAACCGAGAAAATGCATTGAACAGTCTTGGTGCGTTAACCTGGGAAGATTCAGGTAATTTTAAGCGCTACGGGGTACGTGATAGAGAAAGTGGAGAGATTAAATATGCCTTCGGCGTTGATCTTTCTCCCCTCGCCTCTTTAATTCCTATCCTTGAAAGAGCCTTGGTAGAAAAACAAGAACACAAATCATTGTGGAACGAGCATAAGCGTAAAATTACAGCGTATCGCGCCCGCATCCGTGCTTTGTTGGCCGAAGCAGCGCACCATAGTGAAATGAATGATACCGTTCAGGCCGTACAGCATGGTTATGCAGCGATATCATATTCTATTCGCACCTATCACTCACTGGATGCTTTAAAGGAATTGGTTGAAGATCACCAACTGATGTTAGAGGGGCTAAACGATGCACTTGAAATGGTGGCTAAGACACCATAAAAAGAAGGAATGTCGCAAGATACTTCCTCCACGGACGCAATGGATTGCCCCCACATACATAGTACAACCTTTAATCAATCTAATAAATTAGATACAAGTAGACCTGCGGCCAGTTGCTTTCAGGAAAGCGTAGCGGATTGTCTAGAGATTAAAGAGGCTGACCCTCGTACAGGTGGTGAGAGCGAAGCAGAAAAGAAAAAGCCAGATTACGATATGGGGAATATCACGTGGAAAATGATGCTCAATGCGTGTTCAGAGCGTTTTAAAGATCATATACCTCTCGAAAATCGCCCCATGTCTTGGGATGATTTGATTGAAGCCGCTCATGCCCTCCTCCCTGCCCTAAAAATCAATAAAACCGCGTGGTGGGACGCTTGTGAAACGCTCGGACGCTCTGGCGCGGCGATTTGTATCATGATTATTGACCAAAAAGCCCAAGATCCTGATCATTTAGTTCGTAATCCAGGTGGGTATTTGCGTAAGATGGTTTCACGAGCTAAAACTGGTGATCTGAACCTGCAAGGCTCCGTATTTGGCTTGCTCAAACGAGGCGAGGAAAAAACAAATGCATAGTTGCCAGAATAATAAAAATTATCCCCTATTTCATCCCCTGAAATTGGGGATAATTATGGCGTTCATGGTCTTCGTCTTGGTTTTTAGCGGTCTTTCCTATGCGCAAAACCTCTTCATCAAAGATGGTGATAGCTTTGTGTTGAACGGCGAGGAAATACGCCTTTGGGGTGTTGATGCTGTGGAATTGTCGCAATTTTGTCATAGAGACAAACGCGATTATGCGTGCGGAAAACTTGCCAAAGCGCATTTACAAAAATTGCTTGAAAATGCTGCTATTCGCTGTGAAAAAATGCCTGCCGCCAGAAGAGAAACACGAACTGTGGCCAAGTGTTTTATCGGTGAACGCGATATTGGCGGTGAAATGGTGAGAGCCGGTTGGGCTATTGATTACCGTTATTTCAGCAAAGGTTATTATTCCAAAGCACAGGATTTTGCCCGCGGCCAAAAAATTGGTATTTGGCAAGGGCGCTTTGAAGAACCACGGAACTGGCGTAAATCTCAGCCCTATAAGTACCCTTTTAAAAGGCGTGCCGCCCGCATTTATCAAGCCGAATAGCACGAAGATTTTATAACTTTTCAGCGCAAACGTGAAAAGATTATAAAATTTCGTCGATTAGCCATGACAAATTCTCCTTGCTTTTAATTTTAGGGAAAGAAGTGCAACGCGCACTTTTTAACTTAAACGCAAAAACGGAGAAAAACCATGACATTGCAAACACTAAAACTTTCACAAATCACACCATCATCCAACAACCCGCGCACCAGCTTCTGTGAAGCGACTATCGAGGGACTAGCGGCGAGTATCAAGCAAGACGGTCTTTTACAAAACCTTGTCGTCTCAAAGCCCAAGGGCAAAAAGAAAAAATACGAGATTATAAGCGGTGAGCGGCGTTATCGCGCTTTGGGTTTATTGCAGAAAAATGGTGATTTAGCACAAAATTATGAAGTAATCGTAGAAATCCGTGAAGGATTGTCTAAAGATGAAAAATTGCGCCTTGCGACCGTAGAAAACTTACAGCGCGAAGATATGCACCCAATGGATGAAGCCCATAGCATCGCCCTCCTCCTTGGTTCAGGTGAAAATATTGATGATGTTGTTTCAAAAACAGGCTTATCTCTTGGTGTGGTTAAACGCCGCTTGGCACTATCAAATTTGTGCGAAGAAGCTAAAATCGCCCTTCGCGCTGATGAAATTACTCTCTCACAAGCCGAAGCCTTGACGATTGGAAGCGCTGAGCAGCAAAAAGAGGCCATTGAAGAGGGGCTGGAGCATTATAGCGCCAATCAGATCAAAGACTGGTTTACCAATGAAAAAGCCAATGTTTCTATGGCGCGGTTTGATTCTGAACTTTACACAGGCACTTACACAACCGACCTATTTGCCGAGGATGAAACCACATATTTTGATGATTGTGAGCAATTCTTAGCTTTGCAGGAACAAGCGGTAATAACCTTGAAAGTGGATTATGAAGCAAAAGGGTTTTCACCTGTTGAGATTTTCGAAGGCTATGAGTTTTCAAGTTGGCAATATCGGGATGCTGATGCCAGCCTTGATGAAAAAGGCGGTGTTGCTATTCAAATTCATAGAAGCGGGCGCGTTGAATTGCATGAGGGCATCATTAACCGTGATTTTGATACTAAAACCAAGGAAGAGACAACTGGCAATCCTTTTGTAGATGATACGGCCAAGCCGTTTTATACCCGTCCTGCCCTAGAATATATAGCCATGCATAAAACTTTAGCGGTGCAATGCCAAATGATTAAAAATCGCCGCATTGCTAAAGAAGCCGCCGTTGCGCAAATGATAGGCGGAGGCGACTGGGTTACGAAGATTGATCTTGAGCCGCATAAAGCCCTGTCACACTTTGACAATGAGCAAGCCCCCTGCCCCGCTTGGTTAGAAATTGAAGCCGAAGCCAAGTTTTTATCACAAATTTTGGGTAAAAATTTAGAGGTTTTAGGCGACCATGCGGCTCTATCGTTTATCAATCAGAACGGCAATGCGGTCATATGGTATGAAGCCGTAAAATCCCTATCCGATGATGATATAGATAGACTTCATGTGTTTTTGACCACGCTCTGCTTTGGTCAAGGCAACACGGACAAGCTGGACACGAATCAAAACAGCTTATTCAACCGCGTAGCTACGGATTTAGAAATTGATATGCGTGATCATTGGTATGCGGATGCAGAATTTCTTAAACGCAGAAATAAAGAACAGCTTGCGATCATTATTCAAGAAACAGGTGCAACACGCTTGTTTGGTACGTCCTTGGAGAAATTCAAAAAAAGCGAAATCGTCAAAACACTTGCTACATATTTTAAAGCTATTTTTGACAATGGCGCGGTGATCGAGGAAGAACAGCAATGCAAAAACTGGATTGCCCAAGGCTTCACATTTCCTGCCATTGACCCTGATGCCAAAAACCAGAGCGAAGTAGAAGCTACCCAAGAGCAGGAATACGCGCAAGCCGCCTAAACGTTCCCTGCCCTATCAGTTGTCACGCGGAGACAAAAACCTCCGCGTGATTTTTTAAAAGCCGCCCCCTTCGGGCCGTGCATCAAGCCCTTCGCTACGCTCATTTCATCTCACAGGCCGTATCCCCAAATTTCAAAGTAGAAATTCGGGTGATCCCCCTCGGCCTATTCGGGGCTGGATACCCTCCCCCCGCTTAAATGACGCAGGGCGTCACTTCTAGGAAAAGAAGTGCAACGCATATTTTAAAAAGGAAAAAAGATATGAAGACCAAAACTGACATCTACGAAACTGTGACAAACACAATCATTGACGCGCTAGAAGCGGGTTTAACTGGCAAGTTTGAAATGCCTTGGCATGGATTAAGTGCCCTGCCCTCTAATGCCAGCACCGAAAATCATTATAATGGCATAAATATTCTCATGCTTTGGGCGCAACAAGCCCGAAGAGAATATAAATCATCGATATGGGCAACCTATAAGCAGTGGGCAGACATGGGCGCACAGGTCAAGAAAGGTGAAAAAGGGGCGCAAGTCGTGTTTTGGAAGTGCATCGAGACAGAGCCAACAAACGATAATGAAGATCAAGAAAAGCGTATGTTTGCGCGTTATTCTAGTGTGTTTAACATGGAACAAGTTGAGGGATATGAAAGCACCATTTCAGACATAGTGCCAAGCCAAATTGAAACCATTAACGCGGCAGATCGTTTAATGGAAGCAAGTGGTATTGAAATTCGTTATGAACAAAACAGCGCGTTTTATAGCGCAATGGGCGATTATATCAACCTGCCCTGCCCCGAAACTTTTAAGGACACGACAAGCAGCACGGCCACCGAGAATTTTTATTCAACGGCTTTTCATGAAATGACCCACGCCACAGGCGCAAAACATCGCTTAAATCGAGATATTCATCATAAATTCGCTACAAAAGACTACGCTTTTGAGGAATTGATTGCCGAATTGGGAGCGGCTATGCTTTGTGCATCCACTGGCGTGACCCCTGCCCCGCGTGAAGATCATGCGCTTTATATTCAATCATGGTTGAAAGCTTTGAAAAATGACAAGAAGTTTATTTTTGCCGCCAGCTCACAAGCGCAAAAAGCCGCTGATTATTTACATTCGTTTTTAAAGGAGGTTTAAAATATTGGGCGGCTAGCGCCGCCTCCTATTTATAAATGTATAGTAAATGTATTGCAGTTATATAGATTCTTTCTACATTCAACATTTAGTATTGCTGTATTAAAGAAAGTTAAAAGCTTTTGTCATTATTTATTCTATGTGGTGCCTTGCTTTTTGATGGATAGTGGCTTACTATCGTCTATATTGCTTCTACACGTTTTAATTCTAAAAAGGCACAACCATGACAACCAAATCC
>JBBKXA010000037.1:0-3184 GCA_037969235.1 Bdellovibrionales bacterium
ACGCCGCATTGATCGAGGATCATGCCGATGTCACTGGGGTGGGCGTAATCGAGGGTGAAGCTGAAAATGCCAATTTTGTTTTCGTGCGTACCGTAGAGCGTTAGCCCGTCAATCTCGGCTAGCCGTTTATGGCCGTAATCGCGCAAATCGTCCTCATGCGCCTGTATCGCAGGGAAACCAATGTCTTGCAAGTAATCGATGGCGGCGCCCAACCCAATCACTTCGGTGATGGCGGGTGTTCCGGCCTCGAAACGGTATGGTGGCTCCTTGAAAGTGGTTTTATCGAAACTGACGCGCTCAATCATATCACCTCCACCAAGGAAAGGCGGCATGGTTGTGAGTAAGTCTAGTTTCCCGTAGAGAACACCCACACCCGTTGGTGCGTATAGCTTATGCGCGGTGAAAACAAAGAAATCCACATCCAATGATAAAACATCCACAGGTCTATGCACAATACTTTGAGAACCATCAATCAACACTTTAGTTTTTGGATTAATCTTGCGCACCAAAGATATGATTTTATTGGCATTATTGACAACACCAGTTGCGTTGGAAATGTGCACAAAGCTCACTAACTTTGTTTTTTCATTTAGCAATTGTTCGAGGTGATCATAATCAAGACTAGCATCATCTAGAAGATTAACAATTTTAATCACAATTCCGATTTCTTTGGCGAGCAATTGCCAAGGAACAATGTTGGCGTGATGCTCCATTGTTGTAAGAACGATTTCATCACCCGCTTTTAATTGCGATCTTCCCCAGCTATGAGCGACCAGATTGATGCTTTCGGTGCTGTTTTTTGTGAAAATGATTTCTTTTTCACTTTTTGCACCAATAAATCGCGCAATTTTGCCACGAACGGCTTCATAATCTGCGGTTAAATCTTGTGATATGCGATAAAGGCCGCGATGGATGTTGGAATAGCCCTGCTCCAGCACATTATTCATTGCATCAATGACAATTTGCGGCTTTTGAGCGCTCGCGGCGGAATCGAGGAACGCGAGGCGCTTGCCGTTCATTGTGGTTTGAAGAACAGGAAAGTCACCGCGCACATCAAGTGAACTGGTCATTTTTGCAATGCTTTGTGAAGCCATGAATCTGTGAGTGCCTGTATTTCGTCGCGGATTTGTTCGTGAGATATTTTGTCGATTACCTCGCCTACGAAAGATTGAATGAGTAGCGTACGGGCTTGTGATTCGCTTAAACCGCGCTGGCGGAGGTAAAAAAGCGGCGCTTCGTCGAGTTGTCCCGTTGTTGTGCCGTGGGAGCATTTCACATCATCGGCGTAGATTTCAAGCTCGGGCTTGGTATCCATTTCGGCATTTGGTGATAAAAGCAGTGTATTGGCCAATTGATAGCCATCGGTTTTTTGTGCTACCTGCGCTACACATATTTTGCCTTGGAATACGCCGCGGGCGTTATCATCGAGTAAGGTACGGTAGAATTGATTTGATGCGCAGTGCGGGGCTTTATGGTTGATGACGATTGTGGTATCGCCATGTTGATTTGCGTTAAGCAGATTAACGCCGTTAAATGTGACTTCGGCGTTTTCACCTTCAATGTCCGCGTGGATTTCGTGACGTGACAATGCCGCGCCGATATTCAAAGAAAAGCCTTTATAAACAGCATCGCGGGCGGTTTTGATATGGGAGATGTTGGTGTTCACGGCGGCTTGGGAATCATTTTGAATGCGGATATGGTTTAAAACCGCGCCTTTTCCGATTTCGATATCTGTTACGCGGTTTTTCCAATACGCGCCTACGCCGACATGACGCTCAATAATGGTGACTTGAGCTCCAGCTTCTAAGACTATTTTGAGTTGATTGATGTGTTCGTGATTATCCAGCCCTATGAAAGTGATTTCTTTGGGTTGTTTCTGCTCTTCGCCTTTTTTGAAAACAAGTATGTTTTCTTCTTCAATATCTGCACGTTTTAGATTGGCGGGAAGCTTGCGCATGGCCTTGGGCAGGTCCGTGTATTTCCAGCTTTCATCGGCAGGCGTTGGAAGTTGGTCGGGTTGGATAGCAATCAAACTCACGCGGCCTCCTCAAGGAATTCTGCGTAGCCTCTATCTTCGAGTTCTTTGGCAAGCTCAGGACCGCCCGTTTTAACGATGCGCCCATGCGCGAGTACGTGTACGACATCGGGCTTAATATAGTCGAGCAAGCGTTGATAATGCGTTATGACGAGGAAAGAGCGATCGGGGCTGCGCATGGCGTTGACGCCATCGGCGACTATCTTTAATGCATCGATATCAAGTCCGCTGTCTGTTTCATCAAGGACGCAGAATTTTGGCTCAAGCATTGCCATTTGCAGAACTTCGTTACGTTTTTTCTCGCCCCCCGAAAAGCCTACATTGACCGCGCGTTTCATCATATCATCGGAAATACCGAGATCGGCGCATTTGGATTTAATGAGCTTGAGCAAAGCGAGCGCATCAAGTTCGCCCTCGCCGCGTTGCTTGCGGATTGAATTGATTGAAGTTTTTAAAAACGTGCTCATATTCACGCCGGGAATTTCCACGGGGTATTGAAATGCGAGGAATATGCCTGCGGCGGCGCGCTCTTCGGGTGCCATATCGAGCATATCAAGGCCGTCGAGCGTGGCGGAACCTTGTGTGACTTCGTAATCGTCGCGCCCCGCCAGCACGTATGAAAGCGTGGATTTACCCGATCCATTTGGTCCCATAATCGCATGCACTTGACCGGCGGGAATATCAAGCGATATCCCTTTTAGGATTTCGACATCACCATCATCGGTTTGCACATTGGCGTGTAAATTTTTAATTTCAATCATAAAACTCTCTTACTCAATTATAAAATCAGCATTGCTGCGCCCAAAATTACGCCAGACAATCCATCTAGCCATAGATATCTTTGGATAACACCTTTATTTAAAAACCCTTGTATCCAGCCTGGGCGAAGAAGCAAGATTAGTGCTTTAATAAGGCTGATATACCCCGTAACCATTAAAATGGTTGAGCCGAGCGTTGACCAATTATCGTAGAAAAAGACAATAAACAATGCGATAGGAAGCGACAAAACTCCGAGCACCAAGCTTAATGAATCGTTTTCGATAAATAACTTTATGAATTCTCGCCAATGCTTTGCGGCGAAAAATATCGATAACCCTAACACCATATAAAAGCTGCCGAAGAAGAGAAGGAATGGGTCTGTGTTAATAA
>JBBKXA010000038.1:0-18688 GCA_037969235.1 Bdellovibrionales bacterium
CTCAATCTCTGGTCGCGGTACTGTTGTAACTGGTCGTATCGAACAAGGCGTTGTAAACGTCAACGACGAGATTGAAATCGTTGGTATCCGTGATACACAAAAAACTGTGTGCACAGGCGGTGAAATGTTCCGCAAACTGCTTGATCGCGGTGAAGCGGGTGACAATGTGGGTGTGCTACTCCGCGGTACAAAACGCGAAGATGTTGAGCGTGGTCAAGTTCTATGTAAGCCAGGCACAATCACACCACACACAAAATTTACAGCCGAAGCCTATATCTTGAGCAAAGATGAAGGCGGCCGCCACACACCATTCTTCACCAAATACCGTCCACAATTCTACTTCAGAACAACAGACGTAACAGGCGAAGTATCTCTGCCATCAGGCACAGAAATGGTGATGCCCGGCGATAATATCAACGGCATGGAAGTGACATTGATCGCCCCCATCGCCATGACCGAAGGCCTCCGCTTCGCGATCCGCGAAGGCGGCCGTACAGTCGGCGCCGGCGTTGTGTCAAAAATTGTTGAGTAAAGAGTTAAGCGAACCAAAGGAACATAGTTATGGACGCACAAAGCATACGCATTACACTTAAGGCATTTGATCACCGCATTCTCGATACCGCGAGTTCGGAGATTTTAAATACCGCAAAACGCACAGGCGCGAGCGTTCGTGGCCCCGTGCCATTGCCAACCCGCCTTAAAATGTTTTCGGTTATCCGTTCGCCGCACGTCTATAAAGGCAGCCAAGAACAATTTGAAATGCGCACGCATAAACGCTTGCTCGATGTTGTAGATCCAACACCGCAAACAATCGATGCTTTGATGAAGCTTGATTTACCTGCCGGTGTGGATGTTGAAATTAAAATCGGACAAATGAAAGCGGCCTAATAGGCTAAATTCAAATGTTCACTACGTTAGTCAATGGTGACTAACCTCTGGAAAAGGAAAGAAAAAATGACTCAAAACTTAAAAAGAGTTGGAATGATCGCCCGTAAAGAGGGCATGACACGGATCTTCGATGAAGACGGTCGTCATGTGCCTGTCACTGTGTTGCGCGTTGAAAAATGCCAAGTTACGGCCATCATGACGCAAGAAAAAGATGGTTATACAGCAGTTCAACTCGGCGTTGGCAAAGCAAAAGTCAGTCGCGTATCCAAAGCCAATCGCGGCCATTTTGCTAAAGCAAAAGTTGAGCCAAAGAAAAAGCTTGTTGAATTTCGCGTAGCCAATGAGAATTTACTCGAAGTCGGTGCAGAATTGAGCGTGGCACATTATCTGCCCGGTCAATATGTCGATGTTACTGGTCAATCCATCGGTAAAGGTTTTGCCGGCGCGATGAAACGCCACAATTTTGGTGGTATGCGTGCCTCTCACGGTGTGTCTGTTTCACACAGAGCACACGGATCCGTGGGTCAATGTCAAGAACCAGGTCGCGTTTTCAAAGGTAAGAAAATGGCGGGTCACATGGGCGATGAGCGCGTAACAACGCAAAATCTCCAAGTGGTCGCAATCGATGAAGAAGATGGCTTGATCTTAGTTAAAGGCGCAGTCCCCGGTTCAAAATCGGGCTGGGTGATCATCAATGACGCGGTTAAAAAGCCGTTCCATGAAGGCGCGCCAATGCCAGCAGCTTTGAAAGAAAAAGCAGCCAAGGCCGCCCCTGAAAAAGAAGAGCCAACACAAGAAGCACCTGCAGCAGAAGCGAAAGCCGATGATGCAAACGATGAAAAGAAAGACTAAGCCATGAAAATGAAAACACAATCATTAGACGGTAAAGCGGGCAGCGAAATTACGCTGGACGATGAAATTTTCGGCGCGGAAATCCGCAACGATTTAATGCACCGTGCGGTCACATACCAATTGGCCAAACGTCGCTCTGGTAATCATAAAACCAAAACACGTTGCGAAATTTCTGGCACAGGTAAAAAGCCTTGGGCACAAAAAGGAACTGGCCGCGCGCGTGCTGGTGATCTAAAACGCAACATCGACCGCGGTGGAGCAGTGGTGCACGGCCCCGTCGTACGCGATCACTCTATATCATTACCGAAAAAAGTGCGTATCGCAGCGCTTAAATCCGCACTATCAGTCAAAGCCTCCGAAGGCAAACTGATCATTTTGGACGAAGCCAAAGCCAAAGACCACAAAACAAAACCAATGGCGCAAGCCATGAAAAAACTGGAAATCACAAACGCATTGATCATCGGCGGCGTAGAAGTGGACGTAAATTTCGCCCGCGGTTGCGCTAACCTCCCACGCATCGATGTGTTGCCAACAGCTGGTTTAAATGTCTACGACATCATCCGCCGCGATATTTTGGTACTCACCAAAGACGTAGTGAATGACATTACGAAGAAACTGAAGGATTAAGATCATGGCAAAAGCAGAAAAAAAACAACCAACACAGCGCGATTACGATACAATTCTCGCGCCGCATATTACGGAAAAAGGCACACTGGGTTCCGAACATGGGCAAGTGACTTTTAAAGTTGCGCTGAACGCAACAAAGCCAGAGATCAAACAGGCCGTTGAAAAATTATTCGACGTAAAGGTCAAGGCCGTCAATACGATGATCCAAAAAGGCAAAACCAAACGCTTTAAAGGCATCATCGGCAAACGCTCCGACTTCAAAAAAGCCATCATTACGCTGGTTGAAGGCGAAAGCATTGATACGAGTGCGGGTGTTTAAACAAGATTACTAAACTATGGTGGCTCGCCGAGAATGAGCACAACAAAGGAAGAAGAAAATGGCACTAAAAAAGTTTAATCCAACAACCCCCGGTCAGCGCCAATTGGTGCAGATTGACCGCAAGGATTTGTATAAAGGCAAGCCTGAAAAAAGCCTCACTGAAGGTTTAACAAAATCAGGTGGTCGCAATAATACTGGCCGCATCACGGCACGTCACGTAGGTGGCGGGCATAAGCGCCGCTATCGTATCATTGACTGGAAACGCAGCCTGAAGAATGTTGAAGGCATTGTTGCGCGCATTGAATATGACCCTAACCGCACCGCGTTCATCGCGTTGATCGAATATAAAGGCGCGCCAAAAGGCCAAGAAATTGCATACATCGTAGCGCCGCAACGCCTTAGCGTTGGTGACAAAATCATCGCTTCAGAAAAAGCCGACATTAAGCCCGGCAACTGTATGCCGCTAAAAAATATGCCTGTGGGAACGATTGTGCACAACATCGAAATGAAACCTGGTAAGGGTGCTCAAATGGTGCGCTCTGCTGGTACATTCGCTCAGCTCGTTGGTCGTGACCAAGGCTACGCACAAGTTAAGCTCGCCTCTGGTGAGTTGCGCATTGTTCGCGGTGAGTGTCTTGCGACTGTGGGCGCGGTGTCAAACCCCGATCACATGAACACCAATATGGGTAAAGCTGGCCGTAATCGCTGGAAAGGCAATCGTCCGCACGTACGCGGCGTTGTGATGAATCCCGTTGACCATCCACACGGTGGTGGTGAAGGCCGCACATCTGGTGGACGTCACCCTGTATCACCATGGGGACAACCAACCAAAGGCTACAAAACACGCAGCAACAAAGCGACGGATAAATATATCGTAAGACGGAGAAAGAAATAATGTCTGACGATAACTATTCACAAGATCAATCTGCGAATCCTTCACGTGAGGAGATTGTTGCTAAACTTACTGGTGCTTATATAAAAGCTGCAAATGAGCTTACACCGCATATACCCGACGCTGTATTGCAAAAAATGGCAGAAGATGTGGCTAATGGTGTAGTTGATGATGCTTATGAATCCAGACTCTCTATTACGGACAAAGCATTTGAACAATTTGTAAATGGCCAAGTCCACACAGGGGAAGAAATAAAAGATTGGGTTGATTCTTTAGATAATGAACATAACAATATAGCAGAATTAGGAAGAGGATAAAACACATGGCACGTTCAGTATGGAAAGGCCCGTTTGTTGAAAAAAGCGTACTCAAAAAAGTTGAGGAAGCCCGCAACGCCGGCCGTAACACAGTCATCAAAACATGGTCACGTCGATCAACAATTTTGCCGAACATGATCGGCTTAACATTCGGCGTTCATAACGGTAAGAAATTTATCCCCGTTGTGATCAGCGACCAAATGATTGGACACAAGCTTGGCGAATTTGCCCCAACCCGTACATATTTCGGGCATGGCGCAGATAAAAAAGCCAAGAAATAGATTTTAGGTAGGAAAGGCCAAAACTATGGGACAAAGTAAAAACGAGCGCCGCGTAGCCGATAACGAAGCAAGAGCGTATGGAAAATATTTCCACACCTCACCGCAAAAGTTAAATTTGCTCGCACAAAGCATCCGTGGCAAAGCCGCAGGCAAAGCGTTGATCGATCTGGAATTTTCCACTCGTCGCGCCGCCGAAGATGTACGCAAACTCCTCCAAAGCGCAGTAGCGAATGCGGAAAACAACCACAATCTGGATGTTGACCGCCTCATCGTTGCCGAAGCCACAGTGGGTAAGACATTGAAAATGAAACGTTTCCGCGCCCGTGCCAGAGGCCGCGCCGCGAAAATCGAGAAAAAAGTTAGCAACATGACCATCGTGGTTCGTGAAGCGGTAGAAGCATAAAAGGAGCTTTTGTAATATGGGTCAGAAAGTCAATCCAATTGGACTACGCGTCGGGATCAACCGCACTTGGGATTCTCGCTGGTACGCAAATCGCGACTATGCGAAGAAACTGGTCGAAGATCTAAAGCTTCGTGAATTTGTCACCACACATTTGAAAGCCGCTGGCATTTCAAAGGTGATCATCGAACGCGCTGCGAAAAACACCAAAGTATCCGTTTATACCGCGCGCCCAGGTGTAATCATCGGTAAAAAAGGAGCAGACATCGAAAAACTCCGCAACAAACTCTCAAGCATTGCCGGCAGCGATGTATCGCTCAACATCATCGAAGTGCGCAAACCCGATATGGATGCGCAACTCACCGCCGAAGGTGTTGCACAGCAACTCGAACGCCGCGTATCATTCCGCCGCGCCATGAAACGCGCCGTGCAAAATACGCTGCGCATGGGTGTTGAAGGTATTCGTATCAACGTATCTGGCCGTTTAGGCGGTGCAGACATTGCGCGTACCGAATGGTATCGTGAAGGCCGTGTGCCGTTGCACACATTGCGCGCTGATCTGGATTACGGCTTCTCAGAAGCGCTCACTACATACGGCATTATCGGTGTGAAGGTCTGGCTCTACAAAGGCGACGTCCTTATCCAAGACCCAATGGCACGCGACAAACGCCTGGAAGCCCAAAGCGGCGGTCCATCTGGCCCACGGAAATAATTCGAAAATATAAAATATTAAGTTTTAAAAACGCCCGTTTAGCATTTAAACGGGCGTTTTTATATTTAAATGCCATAAGAGCTATTGACTTGTCGTAAAGTGAGGGGTAATAATTTGACTTAATTAAAAAAAGGAATGATGGCATGCCAACGATTATAGGCGTTTACGATGACGAAAAAAATTTAAGTTTCGAAGGTAGAATTTTGGAAACTGGGCTTTTGTGCAGCTGGCTTTTAGCGTCTGCTTTGGAGTCAACGCAGACAAATCAGGTTGAAAATTTAAGTGTTTATCGAAAAATTACACGAGATAGAGATCAGAGAGTTAAAAATCAATATAAACAACAACATCATTTCGGTAAAATTTACAGTACCATCTGTAGGCAAAATCAGCCAGAAGATGGCGCATTACGTGAAATTTTGGGCAATGGAATTAAGATGCACGCGGAAAAGGGCAACCTTGTTGTGTTTTCTTTCGAAGAAACTGACAGAGTAAAATTATGGACATTCTTTGGTGACAGCGGTGATTCTTTAAAAGCCATGACACGCGCTCGTTCAGTAGATGCGATAACTCGAGACCCTAGCTTTGGAAAAATTAAATATCTTGGATATATTCCGCATCATCAAACGGCGCAGATCAAATTTGATGGCTCCAACGCACCACGAAAACTAAAGATCATCACTGAGGTGGATAAACCAAAAGACGATGTATCGCCGTCTCAACAAATAATACAGATCCCAAACGAGCCATTATTGCTAGATAGCATTGCCAGCAGAAAAGAACACCCGTCATTTACGCCTAGAACAAAAGCGGTTGTTGTTAAACCCGCGCCTGTAACGCACAGCAGGCGCCTTCCTGGAGGTAGAAATTATGAAGCGGCCTATTGTAATAATCAAGGAACTTTAACTGGGGAACCAAACGTTGTCGCTAAAGCCGAGCTTAACGAACCACAAAAATCTGTAGCTTCGCGTGAATCACTATTTACTATATATGAACGGCGCTACGCAACAAAAACAAGAGACTCTATCCCGCCATTAATGCCTCCTGGAAGTGGCATACAATACATTGGTTTTTCAACAATAGTGGCGCTGCCCAGCGGAGAGCCATCTTTAACGGCGGGTAAAAACGCCGTTGAAAAATCATCGATGGATCAGCGACTTGTAACCGCAGCCAGACATGCTTTCCTTGTAGGCGAATTTTTGAACGTTTCTGATTCTAGTTTAGATGGAGGAAAGCGCATTACGGTATTGCAGGCCAAAGTTTTGTCGTTTGCTCTTAAACAAGACATGAAACTGCCAAAATTAACTGCGAGTAAGGAGGGGTTGGCTCTTGTTTTCATTGACGCTGCCAACAACAAGGATATGGAAATATTTATTGGCGCTAGTGGAAAATATCTGCATCATATGATCACACACTTTGATGCCAATCCAGACAGCAAAATAATATATGAAGTCACTGGAAATGGAATTGGTAACAGACCAGTTTTTGCGTTGCCGCTCGGAAATATTGACGCCGGACAAACAGCGGGAATTAACTTTGATGTAAATGGAATCCCGAAATTAGAACGAGGACCTAACTTTTAAAATAGAAAAACGATTTTTTTACTTGCGTGAGCGTTTAAAACACGTTATAAAGCCCAACAAATACCAAAAACGTATGATGCGTTTAGCCATATAGGAACTCTCTTTAAAGAAGAAAAGTCTATGTGAGCGGGCGTTTTGCGTTTTTAAATACGGAGAAGATAAAACGAAATTGAAATAAGGCGAATAGAAAAATGCTAAGCCCTAAAAAGTTTAAACATCGCAAGCAGTTCAAAGGCCGCATTCACGGCATGGCAAAAGGCGGCTCTACGCTCGCATTTGGGGCTTTTGGCCTCAAAGCTCTTACGCCTGATCGTGTGACCGCGCGCCAAATCGAAGCCGCGCGTCGCGCCATTACCCGCCACCTTCGCCGTCAAGGTAAAGTGTGGATCCGCATATTCCCTGATGTGCCAGTCACATCCAAGCCACTTGAAGTGCGTCAAGGTAAAGGTAAGGGCTCGCCTGATTATTGGGCATGCCGCGTGAAGCCTGGCCGTATTATGTTTGAACTTGATGGCTGTTCAGTTGAATTGGCGCGTGAAGCGATGGCTTTGGCCGCAATGAAATTGCCAGTAAAAACAAAATTTGTCACCCGCGTGGGTGCTAACGAGGAGGCGGCGTAAGTTATGGACGCACAAGATTTAAAAACAAAAACACCAGATGAGCTGCAAAAGCTTTTGATGGATCAGAAAAAAACGCAAATGAATATGCGCTTTTCTCGCGCGAATGGTGCGCTTGAAAAAACCCATGATATTCGCCGCGCGCGTCGTACAATCGCCCGTATCAAAACATTCATGAATATGAATGAAGACGATAAAAAAGCGATTAAAACAAAAACAGTTAAAGCAAAGGCGCCCAAAAAAGCCGCCCCAAAAAAAGAAGCAGCGTCTAAAACAGCCGCTAAAAAAACAACGACTAAAAAGAAGGTAGCCTAATATGCCAAAACGTATCCTAGAAGGTGAAGTGGTCAGCGACAAGCAAGACAAAACCATTACGGTTCGTGTCGAGCGTCGCTTTATGCACCCGCTATACAAAAAATACATCAAGAAAACCGACCAGTATGCCGCGCATGACGAAGCCAATTCGGCCAAAGTCGGTGAGCGTGTATCAATTGAAGAATGCCGTCCAATCTCCAAGCGTAAAACTTGGACATTAGTCGGCGGCGCAGAAGCGGTTTCTAAGAAGTCTCAAAAGAAGACTGTTAAAACGGCTAAGCCCCCGGCCGCAAAGTCAGCGAAAAAAGCCGCTCCTAAAAAAGAAGCCGCTCCAAAAGCCGCTGTTAAAAAAACAACAACTAAAAAGAAGGATGCATAAACCATGATTCAGATGCAATCCAGAATGGAAGTCGCCGACAATAGCGGAGCACGTCAAGTGCAATGCATTAAAGTACTCGGTGGTTCAAAACGTCGCTTCGCCGGTGTGGGTGATATCGTTGTGGTATCCGTAAAGGAAGCCATTCCCCGCGGCAAAGTGAAAAAGGGTAACGTCCAACGCGCCGTAATCGTGCGTACGAAAAAAGGCTTGAACCGCGCTTATGGCGAGACAATCAGCTTTGACACAAACGCCTGCGTTTTGATCAACAACAATAATGAGCCAGTCGGCACACGGATTTTCGGGCCAGTAACCCGTGAACTACGCGCCAAAGGTTTCATGAAAATCATTTCTCTAGCGGGCGAGGTACTTTAGTTATGCAAGCGCAAGCCAAAAACAAAATGAAAATCAAGAAGGGCGACCAAGTGATCGTTCTGACGGGTAAAAGCAAAGGCACAAAAGGTGAAGTTTTGGATGTTATCACATCAACGCGTCGCGTCATTGTGCAAGGCGTGAACCTTGTGAAAAAGCACAATAAGCCAACACAATTCGCCGCTGGTGGTATTCAATCCAAAGAACTTTCGATTGATGCATCAAACGTGGCTTTGGCTGATCCTAAAACGGGTGAAGCAACACGCGTTGGCTACAAAACTTTAAAAGACGGCAAAAAAGTTCGCGTTGCGAAAAAGTCCGGCGAAACAATTGAATAAGCGAGAATAAATGATGAAACCACGCTATCAAGAATTATACGAAAACGAAATTGTTCCTGCGATGCAGGCCAAGTTCAAGTACGAGAATAAGCACGAAGTGCCTAAGCTTGTGAAAATCGTAATGAATATGGGTGTTGGCGAAGCCACTCAAGACCGTAAGCACATTGAAAATGCGTCGAACGATATGGCGTTGATCGCGGGACAAAAGCCCGTCATCACCAAAGCCAAGCAATCCAACGCGTCATTCAAAATTCGTGATGGACAAGCAATCGGCTGTAAAGTCACATTGCGCCGCCAAAAAATGTACGAATTTATGGATCGCTTTATCACAATCGCATTGCCACGTGTGCGCGACTTCCGCGGTATTTCAGGCAAAAGCTTTGATGGTCGTGGCAACTATGCGATTGGCTTGAAAGAGCAAATCATTTTTCCCGAAATCAACTACGACAAAGTTGATGCAATGCGCGGAATGGATATCGTGGTTTGTACCACAGCGAAAACGGACGAAGAAGCACGAGAATTGTTGCGCCTCTTCAAGTTTCCGTTCAAAAAATAACAAGTTTTAGAAGAAAAAGAAGGAAAATATAAATGGCTAAAGTCTCAATGATAGAGCGCGATAAAAAACGCCGCAAATTGGTAGAAAAATACGCCGATAAGCGTGCGAAATTAAACGCCATTATCAAAGATAAATCCGCACCTGCGGATGAGCGTTTCCAAGCGACAATGGCGTTGGCAAAATTGCCACGCAACAGCGCAAAAGTCCGTATTCGTAACCGTTGTGCTCTGACTGGTCGTCCACGCGGATATTTTAGAAAAATGAATCTTTCACGCATCGCATTGCGTGATCTGGCTTCTCGTGGTGAGCTGCCAGGCGTAACGAAATCAAGTTGGTAAGAAAGGGAGTATAAGACCATGACAATGAGTGATCCCTTAGGAGATATGTTAACACGCATCCGTAACGGACAAATGGCGCAAAAATCCGTCATTACATGCCCGTTTTCAAAATTGCGTGAAAATGTTTGTAAAGTATTGGTAGAAGAAGGATTTATCCGCGCTTATAAAGTGGTTGATCTGGACAACAACAAAAAAGACCTCTCTATCGAGTTGAAATATGCAGAAGGTCGAGGCGCAATCCGCAAAATCGACCGTGTGTCGAAGCCAGGTCGCCGTATCTATCGTGGTACAAATGACTTACCGCGTTTTTATAACGGTCTTGGTATTTTGGTGGTTTCAACGCCCCAAGGTGTAATGACCGATCACAAAGCTCGTTCTGCCAAAATCGGCGGCGAAGTGTTGTGTCAGGTATTCTAAAGAAAGATTAGGAAGTAAAAAATGTCACGTATTGGAAAACAACCGATCATTTTGCCACAAGGCGTAGAATTAACGCTTAATGGGCAACAGGTCAAAGCTAAAGGCAAATTGGGTGAATTGAACTTAAATGTTCATGACGAGGTCTCCATTAAAATGGAAGAAGTGGCCAATGACGAAGGCAAAAACGAAAAAGTCGTCACCCTCGCGCCAAAATCCAAAAGCCGCTTTGCTCAGCAAATCTGGCCAACGATGCGTACGCTGGTGAATAACCTCGTAGTGGGCGTTAGTGAAGGCTACACCAAAAAGCTGGAAATTAAAGGTGTTGGTTACCGTGGAAATTTACAGGGTAAAACACTGGTTCTAGCACTCGGCTTTTCACACGAAGTGAAATATGAAGTGCCCGAAGGCGTAACATTGAAAATGGAAGACGCCGCTGGTAAAGCTACACAAACAGAAATCCTCATTTCTGGTATTGATAAGCAATTGGTCGGCCAGGTTGCCGCAAAAATCCGTGGCTTCAAACCGCCCGAGCCATATAAAGGTAAAGGCATTCGTTACGCCGATGAATTCGTTGTCCGCAAGGAGGGTAAGAAGAAATAATGGGTAAGTCATTAACAGCAGCACAGCGCCGTACATATCGCACACGCAACAAAATCCGTCGTGTCAATATTGACCGCGTCAGCAACCGTGAAACACGTCCACGCTTGTCAATCTTCCGCTCAGGTCGTCAGATCTATGCGCAAATTATTGACGATTTGAATGGTGTAACATTGGCGCAAGCGTCAACGCTTGAAGGTGATATGAAAGAAAAGCTGAAAACAGGCGCTAATTGTGACGCCGCAACAGCCGTAGGTAAGGCCGTAGCCGAGCGTGCGAAAAAAGCTGGCGTTGAAAAAGTGGTCTTTGACCGTGGACGCTTCCGTTATCATGGTCGCGTAAAAGCATTAGCAGAAGGCGCCCGCGAAGGCGGCCTCCAGTTTTAAAAGATATAGAAAAGGACGATACATATGGCCCACCCACAACATAATAATGATCGTGAAAATCGCGACGAACCAGAATTACAAGAGCGCCTCGTTGGCATTAACCGCGTTGTTAAAGTCAACAAAGGTGGTCGTAATTTCAGCTTCGCCGCGTTGATGATTGTTGGCGATGGTAAAGGTCGTGTCGGACACGGCCACGCCAAAGCCCGTGAAGTACCAGAAGCAATTAAAAAAGCTACGGAACAAGCCAAACGCAACATGATCCGCGTTCCATTGCGCGAAGGACGCACTATTCATCATGACGTACGCGGTCGCCACGGGGCTGGTAAAGTATTGATGCGTTCTGCACCACAAGGTACGGGAATTATTGCTGGTGGTCCAATGCGCGCCGTTTTTGAAGCGGTTGGCATTCAAGACATTGTGGCCAAAGCGATTGGCTCTAACAATCCATATTCAATGGTTAATGCGACATTTGATGCGTTAAAAAACATGCAAAGCCCGCGCCACGTGGCCGCACGCCGTAATCAAAAAGTGGCTGATATTGTATCAGGCCGCGATGAAAAAGAGCCTGTGACACACAACGCGCAAGCGGACGAAGAATAAATTTATTGTAACTCAAGGAATTAAAGCCATGGCTGACACAAAAGATGCAAAACCGAACGTGAAAAAAACATCAGAGAAAAAGCAACCTGCTGATAAAAAGCCTAAGGTTGCAGCTAAAGACGAGAGCGCAAAACCTGCAGCACAAAAAGCAAAATCCGCAGCAAAATCGAGCGCAGCGTCTAATAAACCTGCGAATAAGAAAAAGCCAAGTGGCAAAACTGTAACGGTTACGCAAACGGGTTCTGCCATTGGTCGTAAACCTAATCAACGCGCGACTTTAATTGGTTTAAAATTGAACAAATTGCACCGCACCAGCACACTTGAAGACACACCAGCTGTACGCGGCATGATCCGCAAAGTTGCGCATTTGGTTAAAATCGAAGACGCGGCATAAAATATATTTAACAAGGAATAAATCCATGAAACTCAATGAATTAAAAGATAATGACGGCGCAAGAAAAAACCGCATCCGCGTAGGTCGTGGGATCGGTTCTGGCAAAGGTAAAACTTCGGCCAAAGGTCAAAAAGGTCAAAAATCTCGCTCAGGCGTTGCGATCAATGGCTTTGAAGGCGGTCAAATGCCTCTTTATATGCGTATGCCCAAAAGCGGATTTTCGAACAAAAAATTCACGACAAACTACGCCGAATTAACAACAGGAAAACTACAAGCAGCCATTGATGCTAAACAAGTTGATACGAAAAAAGTCATCGATGAAGACGCATTAGTAGCAGCAAACGTGATTGCTCGCAAACGTGATGGTGTCAAATTATTGACCAAAGGTGAATTGAAAACCAAAGTTGATTTGAAAATTACAAAAGCCACAAAAACCGCACAAACTATGCTTGAAAAAGCGGGCGGCAAGATCGAATTCATCGAGAAATTCGTGAAAAAAGTGACTTTGCCTAAAGCTGAACGTGAAGCAGCGAAGAAATAAGCTTTAAAACGCGCCCCTACATACCAGCTAAAAAATCAAAACCCCTGCATAACCGTGCGGGGGTTTTTTAATTTGGCATGACGATATGCCCCTATGATAGAATAGTGGATGAGTAATATTTTATTTATATGCGCTGCTTTACTGTTTTTATTTGTATTAATGCCCTCATCAGCGTACGCACAATTAAGATGCAAGGCTTCATCACCAATCTTATCAGTTAAAACCGCAACGACGCGAACAAATTATGTCCGTACAAAATCAGCTAACAGCTTAACGCAAATGCACGGCTCCGACGGAAAAAATAGCACCGTCGGCGGTTTGGGCGGCGGCGAGATTGGGTTCGAAACACAGAGCAAATTTGAAATTGAAATGCTGGGTAATCAAGCATGCGTAAAATTAAAAAGCGTAGAGGTGACATTTTTCGCAAAACCTGAAATTCATATCGCCAGTAATTTTAGTCGCCAATCTTGTGAATATGGCGCCGTGCTCGCGCACGAGCAAGGGCACATTCAAATTTTAAGAAAATTCGTACGCGAGTACTCCCCGAAGGTCAAACAACAACTCGTCCGCATCGCCAAAAGCGTCAAATCTTCTGTTGGCCCCGTCGATAAAAGAGACATCCCCAAAGTCCAAAGCCAATTGCAGCAAGCATTTATGGGCCATATACAACAGTATAATTCAGCAATTATGCCCGTTCTATCGCGTCGCCAAGCGGCTCATGATTCGCCATCGGAATATGCGCGTGTGGCGGCAAAATGCAATGGTTGGGAAAAACGCTTGGCCAAAGACCCCGTAAAACGCCGCAATCGCACGCGTAGCTATTCAAACAGATAAATCGCATAATAAACGTCGTTCCAATTTTGTATCCTTTTTTGCGCATGGTTCTCAGTATTCGCAAAATCGGCGCATAAACCCTCTTGCTCCTGTCCCGACTTTTCTCTATGAATCAATATTCGGATATTTATAAGTTTAAAAAGGATATACCCATGGCTTCAGCCGCAGAACAACTCGCCAAAAATGCCAACTGGGGAGCGCTGGCCAAAGCAACCGACCTGAAAAAGCGTCTGCTTTTTGTTGTCGGTGCGCTACTGGTTTATCGCCTCGGCACATATATCCCTGTGCCTGGCATTAATCCGCAAGTATGGAACGAGATATTTACGCAAAAAAGTGGCGGCATTGCTGACATGCTCAATATGTTCTCTGGTGGTGCGCTGCAACGTATGACCATTTTTGCGCTTAACATTATGCCCTATATCTCTGCCTCCATTATCATGCAATTGGCCGCTGCAATGTCACCGCAATTAGAAGCGATGAAAAAAGAAGGCGGCACAGGGCGGATGAAAATCAACCAATATACGCGCTATCTCACCGTTTTATTGGCCACAGTGCAGGCCTATGGCCTCGCAGTAGGCTTAGAAAATATGCAAGGCTCTACAGGCTCTGCCGTAATTAACCCCGGTTTATTTTTCAAAATTTCAACGATTATTACCATCGTTGGCGGTACGGTCTTCCTGATGTGGTTAGGCGAGCAGATCACCGCACGTGGTATCGGCAACGGTATATCGCTGATTATTTTCGCTGGGATCGTCGCCGAATTACCGCGAGCATTCGCGCAAACACTTGATTTAAGCCGCGAAGGCGCGTTGAGCGGTGTTATATTGCTGGGCTTAGTCATCCTAATTATCGCGGTCATTGCCTTCATCGTCTTTATGGAGAGGGCGCAGCGCCGCGTCATTGTGCAATACCCCAAACGACAGCAAGGCGGCCAAATGGCGGCTGGTGGCGAAACAAATCACATTCCACTCAAACTCAACACCGCAGGCGTTATTCCGCCAATTTTTGCTTCATCGCTTTTGCTATTGCCGTTGACAATCGTAGGGTTTAGCGGCGCAGAAGGTGGCGATTTCACCGCGATGGTTTCACAATATCTGGCACACGGAAAACCGTTATACATGTTGATGTATGGCAGTTTGATCGTGTTTTTCTGTTTTTTCTATACGGCGATTGTGTTCAATCCTGAAGAAAACGCGGATATGCTTCGTAAATATGGCGGCTTTATTCCCGGTATTCGTCCTGGCAAAAACACCGCCGACCACCTTGACTATGTCCTAACGCGAATTTCCGTGATTGGCGCGGCCTATCTGGTGTTGATCTGTTTATTGCCCGAATTTTTAATCTCGCAATATAACATGCCGTTTTATTTTGGCGGCACATCTCTGTTGATTGTGGTGAGTGTAACCATGGATACGGTCGCGCAAGTGCATTCGCATTTGATCGCGCACCAATATGAAGGCTTGATGAAAAAATCCAAACTCGGTGGCGTACGCCGCAGTCGGATGAAAATGAAGTAACGGAGCTCTTAACAAAGCGCAAAAACTATTACTATTGAAAAGGATGCAGCGAATGAACCTCATTATGTTTGGCCCTCCTGGCGCAGGAAAAGGCACACAAGCCAAATTCATTGAAAATAAACATGGGCTTAAGCAACTTTCAACCGGCGACATGCTCCGCGCAGAAGTGGCCGCCGTTACTGATTTAGGGCTTCGCTTGAAATCCATCATGGATTCCGGCGCTTTAGTATCCGATGATATTATCATTGAACTGATTGAAAACCGCATTCAAAAAAGCGATTGCCAAAACGGCGTAATCTTTGATGGTTTCCCGCGCACGCTCGCCCAAGCCGAAGCCTTGGATAAAATGCTCGCTAAACAGGGCAAAAAAATCGATCATGTCATTGTGCTTGAGGTCGACGAGGCCGCTCTGCTCAAACGCATTGAAACCCGCGCCAGCGAAAGTGGTGAAACCAGAGCGGATGATAATGCGGAAACGCTCAAAAAACGTCTTGAGGTCTACAACGCGCAAACCGCCCCCGTTTTGCCGCACTACAAAGAACAAAACAACCTCCGCCGAATTGATGGCATGCAACCCATCGACACGGTTACCCGCCAAATCGAAAGCGCATTAAGTAAACAAGCCGCGGCTTAAAAAGCATTGACATAGCGCGAATATTTACGACTGTGACGCATTTTATAAAAAAGGATAATGGTATGAATTACCCAGCGCCCTTACATAAAATGCAAAGCACGATTGCTGAAAAATTTGAAATGGATATTGCACGTGTTCGCAATGTTTTCAATGAAGCCAGCAAAGAACAAAGTGACCGCACGCATTATTTTTATGCCGAAGCTGAGCGGCTATCAGAAAAACGCATGCCCATATTGCAATGGTCGCCATTATTATTAGTTACTGGAATAGCGATAAAAAGTTCAAATGGTACTTCTATAGGAACAATAATCACTTTAGCCAGTGTGGTTTTTGCCGCCGCGATGGCGGCGAAAGAAATGTCTGAAAATAAAAAACGAAGCTTCACAGCACTCAAAAACCATGCGTTTGATTATGTCGCGAAAATTGAAGCTCAGAATTACGCAAATGTAGCTACTTATGATCTATCACAAATGGATACCCCTTCGCAATGGGCCGATGTTGACTTCGAAGACCCATCTGCTGCGCCATAAAAACCAAACTCTTTGTTTTCTTCGAGTGCGCACTATCTTGCACAACAAATATGTTGACTCACCGCTATAAATCCTTATAGTGCGCCAATGTCTTGTAATCTTTGCAAGGCAATGTTTACAAACTGGATGAGTGGATGCTTAACGCGCGGAGCTTTGACGGGTTGGTTAGAAATTAAGAAAAGGAAAAACACTATGGCACGTATCGCCGGGGTCAACGTACCCGACAAAAAACGCGTTCCAATTGCTTTGATGTATATTCATGGTATTGGTCGCACCACCGCATTTTTAATCTGCGAAAAATTAGGAATTGATATATCCAAACGCATGGGCGAAATGGATGAGGACACACTCAACCGCGTTCGCGCCGAGATCGACACCGATCAATATTTGATTGAAGGGGATCGCCGCCGCGAAGTATCCATGAACATCAAGCGTTTATTGGATATGAAATGTTATAAAGGCCTGCGTCATCGTAACGGCCTTCCTGTTAATGGCCAGCGCACGAAAAACAACGCGCGCACACGCAAAGGCCCCGCAAAACCGATCGCCGGTAAAAAGAAATAAGGAAGGGTTTGAACAATGGCTAAAGCAGCAACTAAAACTAAAAGAAAAGTTAAAAAGAATATTGTGTCGGGTATTGCGCATGTGAATTCCACATTCAACAATACGCACGTCACAATCACCGACGCCCAAGGCAACGTGGTATCATGGTCAACATCAGGCTTGATGGGCTTTAAAGGCTCACGTAAAGCAACACCTTACGCATCACAGCTTTGCGCTGAAGATGCAGGTCGTAAAGCACAAGAGCACGGTATGAAGGAACTTGACGTTCGCGTTAAAGGCCCGGGTTCTGGCCGCGAAAGTGCGCTTCGTGCATTACAATCTGTCGGATTTATCATTAAAAACATCAATGATATTACGCCAGTTCCGCATAACGGATGCCGTCCTAAAAAACGCCGCCGTGTGTAATTAACGGAGTAAGAAAATGGAAAAAGGTGAATTAAGCGAAAATTGGCGCAAAAACTATAAATATATTGGTAAACATGTCGCAGTCAACATTCATACTGATGAACCAACATCGTTAATAGCGGACGATATAGCTGAGTTAGATATAGCGCTAAACGCACTTCCATATAATGTTACAAAAGATCTGGCAATCGAATATGTGCCACATCCAACAGAACTGACCCAAATTTAATTTTAACCCAACTAACAAGAGGCCGGTTAAGAGCCGGATGAAGTGAAAGGAATACCAAATGATACAAAAAAACTGGATCGAATTGATCAAACCCGAGAATCTCGACATTGCCGCAGGTGCTCTACCCAATACAGGTAAAGTGATCGCCGAGCCGCTAGAGCGTGGCTTTGGTCTAACACTTGGAAACGCGCTTCGTCGCATTTTGCTCTCATCCCTGCAAGGTGCAGCGGTAACCGCCGTGCAAATCGAAGGCGTGTTGCATGAATTCTCGTCCATCGAAGGCGTGCGCGAAGATGTCACAGACATTATCTTGAACATCAAAGCTTTGGCTGTGCGTATGCATGCCGAAGGGCCTAAGAAAATGCGTTTGTCTGCTGTGGGGCCATGTGAAGTGACCGCCGCGCAAATCGAAGCGGGTGCAGATATTGAAATCATGAACCCTGATCTAGTGATTTGTACCTTGGATAAAGGCGCGAAATTATCAATGGAATTGACCGTGGATACAGGCAAAGGCTATCGCCCTGCTGCGCTTAACCGCCCAGAAGAAGCGCCAGTCGGCCTTATTCCAGTCGACAGTGTATTCTCACCGATCCGCAAAGTCACATACGAAGTCGAAGATACCCGCGTTGGCCAAATCACCGACTACGATAAATTGACATTGAGCATCCAAACAAATGGTGTGATTTCTCCTGAAGATGCTGTGGCTTATGCCGCGCGTATCATGCAAGACCAATTGCAAGTGTTCGTAAACTTTGACGAACCAGACGCAGCCGGATCAAAAGAAGAAACGCAAGAATTACCATTCAACAAAAATCTGTTGAAAAAGGTTGAAGAGCTTGAGCTTTCTGTACGTTCTGCAAATTGCTTGAAAAACGACAACATCATCTATATCGGTGATTTGGTGCAAAAATCAGAAGGCGACATGCTCCGCACGCCAAATTTCGGTCGTAAATCTTTGAATGAAATCAAAGAAGTATTGACCGTGATGGGCTTACATCTTGGTATGCAAGTTGAAGGCTGGCCTCCAGAAAATATCGAGGACTTGGCGCGTAAAGTGGAAGAGCAACAATTTTAATCCGGACATAGGTTGTCCAACATCAGGGCGTAATGGTTAATCATGCGCCCTGATTAACGCAATGGAACTGATACGTCAGGCCGCAACATCGCCTCATGAAGGGCGGAGAAAGTAAGACCCATGAAACATGGTATAAAACAACGTAAACTCAATCGCGACTCCAGCCACCGCAAGGCGATGCTAGC
>JBBKXA010000039.1:0-23256 GCA_037969235.1 Bdellovibrionales bacterium
GTTAACTTCAAAACAGCGGCTTATTTTTACCGTCGCTTGCGAGAAATTATTGTCCTTGAAGCCCAAAATGAAGCGATGCTTTCAGGCGAGTTTGAAGTCGATGAAAGCTATTTTGGTGGCACGCGCAAAGGCAAGCGCGGGCGAGGCGCTGCAGGTAAAGTTCCAGTATTTGGAATCCTTAAACGTGGCGGCAGGGTTTACACTGCGATTATTCCTGATGCTGCCAGCAGGACGCTGATGCCGATTATTCGCGACAAAATTCAGCCCGATAGCATCGTGTATTCTGATTGTTGGCGTGGCTATAATGTGTTGGATGTTTCCGAGTTTAAACACTACCGGATTAACCATTCAAAATTGTTTGCAAACAAGCACAATCACATCAACGGGATCGAGAATTTCTGGAATCAAGCCAAGCGGCATATGCGCAAATTTAACGGTATCCCTGCCGAGCATTTTCCGTTATTTTTAAAGGAATGTGAATGGCGATTTAATAACCCCAATCCAAAAGCACAATTAAAACAAATAAGACAGTGGGTTAAACAGCATATGGGCTAGTTAACTGGTACAGCCCCAAACTTATTTATTTTTCCATTAAGATCTTAGGAAACCTCTGCCTTCATAAACCGCTTGCGGCCCTAACTCCTCTTCGATGCGCAGGAGTTGATTGTATTTTGCCGTACGATCAGAGCGAGACAAAGAGCCAGTTTTAATCTGCCCTGCATTTGTCGCCACAGCCAAATCGGCAATTGTGGCGTCTTCTGTTTCGCCAGAGCGGTGGGATAAAACAATGCCAAAGCCTGCTTTTTTCGCGATCTCAATCGCTTCTAAAGTTTCAGTAAGCGTGCCGATCTGGTTAACCTTAACCAAAATTGCATTTCCGGCTTGCTCGTCTATGCCACGCGCCAAGCGTTTGGGGTTTGTGACATACAAATCATCGCCGACCAATTGAATTTTATCGCCCAAAGTTGATGTGAGTTTCGTCCAACCCGCCCAATCATCTTCAGCCATCCCATCTTCGATGGACACAATCGGGTATTTATCACAGAGTTCTTTGTAATATTCGACCATTTCATTGGAAGACAGAACTTTACCTTCGCCTTCGAGGTGATATTTTCCGTCTTTATAAAATTCAGTAGAGGCCGCATCGAGGGCGATGACGATGTCTTCGCCCGGTTTATATCCTGCGGCTTCGATGGCTTTGATGATGTAATCAAGTGCCTCTTCGGATGATTTTACAGCAGGGGCAAAGCCGCCTTCATCGCCAACATTGGTGTTTAACCCCGCTGCGGATAGCTCTTTTTTTAAGGCATGGAAAATTTCCGCACCCGCACGCAATGCTTCCGAAAAATCGCTGGCATTAACAGGCATAATCATAAATTCTTGGATATCTATCGGATTATCTGCGTGCGCACCACCGTTAATAATGTTCATCATCGGGGTGGGCAATGTATGCGCAAACACACCGCCAATATAGCGATAGAGCGGCACATCAAGCTCACTTGCCATCGCCTTAGCCACCGCTAACGATACGCCGAGCATTGCGTTCGCGCCCAAACGCGCTTTATTTTCCGTGCCATCAAGTTCGATCAATTCCTGATCTATAAACATTTGCTCTTCGGCGTCCAAACCAACGAGCGCTTCTGCGATTTCGGTGTTAACAAATTCTACGGCCTTAAGCACACCCTTGCCGTTGTAAGTCTTTTCATCGCCATCACGTAGCTCAACGGCTTCATGAGCGCCTGTTGATGCACCAGATGGCACAGCGGCACGCCCTTTTGCACCGCTTTCGAGGGTCACGTCGACCTCAACAGTGGGGTTTCCACGACTATCGAGAATTTGGCGGGCGAAGATATCTATGATGGCGGTCATTGTGGGAGGTTCCTTTGATTAAAGCATTGATGTGCTTTTAGTCTTAAAGGAAAAGATTGAGATTTTAAAGTGAAAATTTATGCTTGGGTATTGACCCTAGAGCCCGTATTACTGGCAGATATACCGCCATCGTCCGTGACACGCAATGATCGCGCGAGTTGGTCATCAGATAATCCTGCGCGCAATGCCAAAATAGCCGTTTGTGCGCCTTCGATCGTGGCGCTTATACCAAGACCGAGGGAGAAAATCTTATTGAAATTTCCAGCTGTTTGGCTAAGCAACTGATTGGTTAAGGCTCTTGAATTTGATGATAATCCGATGCCGTTGCCTGATGTCAGGCTTCGCCCTGCATCCAAAAGGCTTTGTGTTCCACCGCCATTGCCAAGCAAGGTTGCTCTTTGCGCGCTAAGTCCTTGGCGATTAGCCAAAGTTGCTGCATTCACAAATCCTGATGCTCCGGGGATGGTTGCCATATGCTTAAGCTCGCCTTCTGCTTTGTTTATTAATAAGCCTACTGCCTATCTTTATATTCTACACGCTTTTAACGATTTTGTCGAGCTTTTGCAGCGTTTCCAATAGGCCACGCATATCTTTGAGATGCATCATGTTTGGGCCATCCGATGGGGCGTTATCGGGGTCTTCGTGCGTTTCCATGAAAACACCTGCTACGCCAACAGCTATTGCTGCGCGGCTGAGGACGGGAACCATGGTGCGGTCACCGCCTGATGAAGTGCCCTGCCCGCCTGGTTGTTGTACGCTGTGGGTGGCATCGAAAATTACGGGATATCCCGTTTTGGCCATGATCGGGAGACTGCGCATATCGCTCACGAGGGTGTTATATCCAAAACTTGCGCCCCTTTCGGTCAGCATTATATTATCGTTTCCACTTTCGGCTATTTTTGCGACTACATTCGCCATATCCCAAGGCGCAAGGAATTGACCTTTTTTGACATTAATAACCGCGCCCGTTTTAGCTGCCGCTACCAAAAGATCAGTCTGACGACATAAAAATGCGGGGATTTGCAGGATATCAACATGGCGTGCGACAATTCCGCATTGCTCTGCGGTATGAATATCGGTGAGCATGGGAATGTTGAATTGTTTTTTAAGATCGTCGAAAACCGGCAATGTGGCCTCTAATCCCATACCGCGCTGGCCTTTAAGGCTGGTGCGGTTGGCTTTATCGAATGATGATTTATAGATAAATGGGATGCCGAGCGCGGTGGTGATTTCAACAAGTGCGCCGCACACATCAAAGGCGTGTTCACGGCTTTCCATTTGGCATGGCCCCGCGATGAGCGTGAATGGTGCGTTGTTGGATATTTCAATGTTTTGGATTTTAATAGTTTTCATGGATGGTATTTAACGCGAAGTGCGCATTGGACGCAAAAGGTTTTTTGTTGACATATGTTTTTATGTGGCTATAAACAGTATTAATTATTAAAAAGGAGGTTCAAAATGAATATTTTAACAATCAGAATTGGGGAAGAGAATAGTACGCCACTAACAGCAGAAGAAATAGCGAAGAAGCAAGCTTTAGGGCAAGAATTTAATATGACAGTAAAAGCAATACAAGCACATCACCCTACAATTAATGTTCATCAAGAAATAGGGCGAAGACTTGATGCCATGTATGTCCACGAAGACATATGGGGAACTGAGCACACTGAAGTTTGCTGTATGGTAGCTAAAGGATTATTAGCTGAGATTGAAATGGCTTAAACCAACTTACTTCGCTTCGCGCGGCGGGATTTTAGGCCGCGTGTTTGCTCTTCTAGGAGTGATTTATAAAAGACCATAAGCATTTTGGAATCGGGCTTAAGGATTTTCTTATATTGCTCTGTTAGGCGATCAAGTGTTCTTGCGTTAAATTTTACGCCGCTTTTGAGGTGGAAAACATCCATGTTCCAGTCCTTAAAGCTGCCCATTTCAATGGCTTCGTCAAGTAAAACTGTAATGTTTTTGTTGTTATTATCTGCTTCAATATTTTTCATCAACTGACGCAGGCTGGTTTCCGGGCCTTCTATGATTTGCAGAAAATTATTGTTTTCGAAAAACAAAACTCCAGAAATACCGTATTGCGGGTTTTGGTATTTTGCTGTGGCTTCGATGAATGTAAGCACTTGGGGGATATTGTCCAAATCCCCATGATATTCACTGGTATAGGCAATCATATGCATGATTTAAACCAAACGGCTGTGCTTGACTGCGGCGGAGATGAAGCTCGTGAACAATGGGTGTGGGTTAAAGGGTTTAGATTTTAGTTCTGGGTGGAATTGGACGCCGATAAACCAAGGGTGATCTATGCGTTCAACAATTTCGGGAAGCGCGCCGTCAGGGGATAAGCCAGAAAAAACGCAACCTTGTAATTCGAGTTTTTCTTTGAAATTGATATTCACCTCATAGCGGTGGCGATGGCGTTCGTTGATTGTTGTGGCATCATAAATATTGGCGATTTTTGAACCTGCCGTGAGGCTTGCGGGGTATGAGCCGAGGCGCATTGTGCCCCCGAGGTCGCCATCTTGTCCACGAAGTTCTGTGCCTAAATCCGTTTCCCATTCGGTCATGAGGCCGACAATATGCTGGCCGCCTTCGTCGAATTCGCTGGACGTGGCGTCAGCGATGCCGCAAAGATTTCTTGCGGCTTCAATGATTGCCATTTGCATGCCTAGACAAATACCAAAATACGGGATTTTATGTTCGCGCGCATATTGCACGGCCTTGATTTTGCCTTCTGTGCCGCGCTTACCGAATCCACCGGGTACGAGGATACCTTGCACGCCGCGCAAATGACGGGCGAGGTCTTCATTTTCGGCTTCAAAAATTTCCGCTTCTATGAAGTCTAAATCGACTTCGACATTGTTGGCAATACCGCCGTGGATAAGCGCTTCGTTCAGTGATTTGTAGCTGTCAGCAAGGCCAGTATATTTCCCAATGATCGCAATTTTGACTTTGCCTTCTGGCTCTTTTATACGGTGCACGATGTCTTTCCAAATGGATAGGTCGAGCGGTTTATTATCCTCAAGGCCAAAGCTGTGCATCACTTCAGTATCCAAGCCCTCCGCGTGATAGGACAGTGGCACTTCGTAAATGGTGGGAACATCTAATGCGGGAATGACTTTTTTGCGATCAAGGTTACAAAATAACGCAATTTTGCGGCGCTCGTCTTCTTCGATTACGCGGTCTGCGCGGCAAAGCAGAATTTGCGGACGAATCCCGTAGCTCATTAATTCTTTAACGGAGTGCTGCGTGGGTTTGGTTTTTAACTCCCCTGCTGCGGGGATATAGGGTAGAAGCGTGACGTGGATATAAAGTGCGCGTTCACGGTTATTTTCATCGCGCCCTACGTCATTTCCAAACTGGCGGATAGCTTCAAGGAAAGGCAGGGATTCTATATCGCCTACGGTGCCACCAATTTCGCACAACACAAAATCCGCTGTGCCATCTTTTTCAAGAATGAAATCTTTGATTTCATTGGTGATATGGGGGATTACCTGAATTGTTGCTCCAAGATAATCGCCGCGCCGCTCCTTGTTTAAAACATCCTGATAGACTTGGCCGGTGGTGATATTATCGGTTTTTTTTGCGGGAACGCCCGTGAAGCGTTCGTAGTGGCCGAGATCGAGATCAGTTTCCGCGCCGTCGTCGGTGACATAGACTTCGCCGTGTTGAAAAGGGCTCATGGTGCCAGGATCAACGTTTAGGTAAGGGTCGAGTTTGCATAGGCGAACAGTGTAGCCGCGGGCTTGAAGCAATGCGCCAAGTGCGGCGGAGCCTAGGCCTTTTCCGAGAGAGGAAACAACGCCGCCGGTAATGAAGATAAATCGTGTCATATTATTCCGCTATCGGGACTTCTGGAAGTGTGCCGGATTGTTGTGTCGTGGGCGCTTCGATCTCTATAGCTGCGGGGGCTTCAGCGTTTAGAGAATCCATCAAGCTAACGGGTGCTGATCCTTGCCCTGCGAGAATACCGAGAATCAAGCTCGTGCAAAAAAATCCAGCCGCACAAAATGCCGTCGCACGCGTAAGTAAATTTGCCGTGCCTTCGGGTGTAGCTAAGCCGCCAAGGCCGCCGCCACCGCCGCCAATTCCTAAGCCACCGCCTTCTGAGCGCTGCAAAAGAACCAAACCGATAATGGCCAAAGCCAAAAACAAATGTATAACGAGAAGAACCTGTTCCATGGACAAGTTTTATAGACGCAAAATTTTCATGCGTCTAGGGTGTATTTTGCATGAATCCACAATGTGGACTAGAAAAGCGGACTAAGCCCTAAAATTTTGCAAATTTGAGAATGTTAGTCCTCTTTTTTGCGTTGTGCATTATCAATGATGACTTTCATGTCATCACCTCTTTTTAACGCTTCCTGACGTTCTTTTTCACGGGCTTCGAATAGCTTCTGGCTATTATGCGTAATAAAAACGCCAACGACATCATTATATCTGCATACTTGAACAGCTCTGTAATCGCCACGTTCCAGCATGCGGATGTATTTTGAGATGTTTGTTTTGAAATCATGGATTGAAGCGATGATGTGTTTGTCGGAATATATGGGCATGTGGGGTGGTTCCTTTAGGTTGTTGTCAAAGGAACATTATAGGATTTTATTCACAAATTGTCAATTTAGCTTGAATCATAAAAAAAACTATAGAAAAATGGTTAAACTGCTTTTGCGATTTTTAGGAAGTCTTTGGCATTTAGGGATGCGCCGCCGATTAGGCCACCATCTACATTTTCAACATGCAGGAGTTCCGCGGCGTTATCAGGTTTCATTGATCCACCGTATAAGATACGTATCTTTGAAGCATCAGGCACGTATTTCTCAAGCTCTTCACGGATGAAGGCGTGCATGGTGCGCGCGTCTTCGGGGGTGGCGCTATTGCCTGTGCCTATTGCCCATACAGGTTCATAGGCAATTGTGATTGCCCCGCTTCCATCTTTTGCAGTTAGGGGTATTGAATTTTTCAGTTGCTCAGCGATGATTTTATTTTGATGTCCGTTTTCGCGCTCTTGGTGCGTTTCCCCGACACAGATTATGGCTTCAAGTCCTGCTTTGTGGGCCCATGAGGCCTTACGGGCGACAAATTCGCTGGTTTCTGCGTGGAATTGGCGGCGTTCGGAATGCCCCAGTATGACATATGAACACTTAGAATCTTTGAGCATGCTTGCCGAAATATCGCCCGTATGTGCGCCATTTTCGTGTCGAGAGCAATCTTGTGCACCGAATTTTAACTCTGCAAATCCATAACAAGCATGGCGGACGGCACCTATATGCAAAAATGGAGGACAGACGAGAAGGTCGCATTTATCCAATAGCCCTGACGTTGTTGAGGCGCTGTTAATTACATCGGCGATCAGGCTTCGTGATTCTTCGAGCGTTCCGTTCATCTTCCAGTTTCCCGCGATGAGTTTTTTCATGTCTTATAACCTTTATTTTATTAAGATAGGCAGTTGCCCGCAGAGGTTGCCGCCTTTATAGTGGCGATTCACGGATATTAGATGATAATCATAACCGATTTAAAATTAATATCAAAGGCAACAGATAATATAATAAGGCAAATTACCATGGTCATGACGGCTTTACGCAATGGAGCATCCGGCGGGATATTGAAATTCTTCCTCATGGGATTGCTTGTGATGGCGACTGGAGGATTAGTTTTCATGGATATGGGTGGCTTTTTTCGCGGTGGTATTACCAGCACCGATGTTGCGACCGTTGGGAAACAAACCATATCGATCACCGATTTTGATCGTACGGTACGTGGACGTTTGAGCCGACTTGGCATGACCCCACAACAAGCTTATGAGTTGGGGTATACCAAGGAATTGCTGGATAATGAAATTCGCACCAGTTTGATGTTACAAAAAGCTGCGGATGAAGGCGTACGTATTTCGCATGAACAAGTGGCCGAGAATATTGGAAAAATCCTTGCGCCAATGGCCGCACCTGGTCAGAAAAAAAGTGAAGTGCTGCAGCAATTGCTTCTTAATCAAGGGATGAGCGAGCAGCAGCTGGCCAATTCCATTCGAAGCGAGATGGCTGTGAATTTGCTTGATAATGCCGTTCAATCGGGTTTTATCGAAGCGAGCAAGGCTTTGGTTTATGATATGGCGCGCTATGCCGATGAAACACGCGATATTGAATATGTTTTATTTAAAAACGCCGATTATAAGGGGATTGTTACGCCAGATGATGCGGCGCTGAAGACTTTTTATGAAAGCGTTAAAGAAGCCTATGCCACCCCAGAATTGCGTAAGAGCGTGATTGTATTGATTGATGCTGAGGCGCTCAAAAATAGCATTGCGATTTCTGATGAGGAAATACGCGAGGTTTATGATGACAATGTCGACCAGTACAAAGTTGAAGAGATGCGCAACATCGAACAAGCCATTATCAGCGATAAGGATAAGGCGGATGCGATTATAGAAAAAATTGAGGCGGGAGAAACTCTGGAGGCTGCGGTTAAGGCTGTTACTGGCAATATTACAGATTACTTGCCTACTGCTGCGGTTAAGAAAGGCGCGGTTATTGAAGCAATACGTGAGGATCTTTTTGCGGCAAAAAAAGGGGCGTTAATTGGGCCAGTTGAGACACCGCTGGGTTATCAGATTGTTAAAGTGAAGGCTATCTCTCCAGCTAAAACTTTGAGTTATGAAGATGTCAAAAATAATATTCAGGCTGAATTGCTTGAGGCAAGAATATTGGATGCGCAATATGCCACGGCGGATGCGGTGGAAGATTATTTGGCATCGGGGCAAGATGTCGGCGCAATTACTGAATCTTTGGATGTGAAGACGCAAATGATGCCGCTCACCTCAATGTACGGCATTAATGAAGATGGGCAGCCTACGTTTGATGCTTTTGGCGCGGATGCGCAAAATTTGTCACAAAGCCTCTTTGAGTTAAATGAAGGGGAAGCATCATCGATGTTTGAGATGGAAGATGGTCGTTTGGCAGCGGTGTACGTTTCTGAAATACAGCCCAAAGCTTATAAGGCTTACGAAGATGTTAAGGACGAATTAGAAAAGCGTTGGATACAAGATCAAAAGCGTTTAGAAAACAAAGCGCAGCTTGAGGCGATGATTAAGGATGGCGGTGATTTGAAGGCGATTGCGGGCAAAGCGAGTTTAAGCGTTGAAAATTATTCAAAGTTAAAACGTAACACGGAAAACCTAGAGGCGCCGTTGACGCCGCAATTGATTGATGCGGTTTTTGCTGCCAAACCTAATACGAATATTATTGTTGATATGACAGAAGGTGCCGCGATTGTTAAGGTGACCGCGACTCAAATGCCAAAAGAGCCATCGGAAGATGCGCTAAAAATTTCGAAATCTGCCTTGTTGCAATCTCAGCAAAGTGAGGCGTATCAGCTGTATTTGAATTTGTTGAACCAAGATTACGGTGTACGTGTGAATGACAAATTGCTCGATAGCGTTTATGGCGCAGTAGTAGAGTAATAAATGACTGATAGCTCGCCTGCTTTTTTGCCCGAATTTAAGGATTTTGAGGCGTATTACGATGCTGGTAAGACGCAATTGTTATGGCATGAGTTTGCGGGCGATCTTGAGACTCCTGTTGGTACATACCTTAAACTTTGTGGGGATGCGCCCTACTCTTTTTTACTAGAATCTGTTGAAGGTGGAAATGTGCTTGGGCGATATTCCATTATTGGCTGCATGCCTGATTTGATTTGGTCATGCAAGAAAGGCGTTGTTCAAATTACGGATGGCACGGGTTTGCCGATTAATGATATGCATGAAGGCGACGCCATGGCTTCGCTTCGCGCGCATGTGCAGGCTTGTCACATCGATGAATATCCTGATCATTTGCCGCCCATGGCTGTGTCAGGGCTGTTTGGGTATATTGGGTATGACATGATTAGATTGATCGAAGATATTCCCGATGATAATCCAGATACGCTGAATATTCCTGACAGTGTTTTGATACGGCCGCAAATTTTGGTGATTTTTGATAATGTTAAGCAAATAGTGAGCCTTGTGACACCGATTTATGCGTGTCAAGGCAATGATCAAGCAGGCGCGCAAGACACGTACACCAAAGCGGAAAGACGGCTGGATGATGCTTTGGCACGTATATTTACTTATGTTGACCGTGAAAAACTTAATTATAAAACCAAAGTAGCTTTGCCGTTGAATATTGAATCGAACATGAGCCGAGAGGATTATCACGCGGGGGTGAAAAAAGCGGTGGCGTACACCCATGAGGGGGATATTTTCCAAGTTGTTCCGAGCCAACGTTTTTCGATTGATTTCGACCTTCCGGCCTTTGCGCTTTATCGGTCTTTGCGGCGCGTCAATCCTTCGCCATTTATGTTCCATGTGGCTTTAGGTGATTTTGAGTTGGTGGGGGCTAGTCCTGAGATATTGGTGCGGGTGCGCGATAATGAAGTCACTATTCGGCCGATTGCGGGAACGCGCAAGCGTGGCAAGGATGCAGAAGAAGATGCAGCGCTGGCGGAGGAATTGCTTAGTGATGAAAAAGAGCGGTCAGAACATTTAATGCTACTGGATTTGGGGCGTAATGATATTGGCCGTGTGGCAAAAACTGGTTCGATTAATGTCAATGAGCGCTTTATTGTAGAAAGATATTCCCATGTTATGCATATCGTTTCGAATGTCACAGGGCAGCTCCGTGAGGATTTGGATATTTTAGATGCTTTATTTGCTGGCTTTCCAGCAGGTACGGTGAGCGGCGCGCCCAAAATTCGCGCCATGGAAATTATTGACGAGATTGAGTGTACGCGTCGAGGGTTTTACGCGGGCGCTGTCGGGTATTTATCGGGTAACGGTGCGCTTGATACGTGTATTGCGCTACGTACCGCGCTAATTAAGAATGGGAAAATGTATGTGCAGGCTGGCGGGGGCGTTGTAGTTGATAGCGATCCTGAATTTGAATATCAAGAAACCGTCAACAAATCCCGCGCGTTGTTTCATGCTGCGGAATTGGCGTTAAAAGCGGCGGGTGGGTAGTTTTATTGCCCCAACAATTTTCGTAAAATTTCATCGCGGGCTTCGAGGCTATTGGGGTCTTCAGAATTGGCTTGCGACTCTGGCGCAGGGATTATTTCCGCTTTTTTGGGCCTTTGTGGTTCGAAATAAATTACTTCTTTTTGTTTATATGAAGTGGTGAATGGCACGGTTTTTAGCGCACGCGCTTCACCGCTGGTTGGTTTGATTTTGCTGACATGCGCTATTTTATCTGTTCTAGATGATTTTGATTTTGGATAGTTTACAAGTTCGCTGACGGGTACAATTTTGAAGCCGCGCTTTTGAGCATCGGGAAGCCATGATTGCAATCCTGCTATTGTTACATCTTTGGGGTGGCCGATTAAAATAGCGTAGCCTTTTTTGGCGGCGATGCGCTCTGCTTTTGCTAGGGCGGATTTAACAAATTCTAATGTTTCCTGGTGGTCGAGGAACACATCACGCTCCCCCGTGGGGAGGCCGTTTTCACGCGCGATATCTGCGGCCACTGATGATCCGATGGTTTTTGAATCAATGAAATACAGATTCTGCGCTTTTATACTTTGCATGACCCAGTTCATGATTTTTGGATCTTGTGTGACTTGGCTGCCCATATGGTTATTGACGCCCTTAAAGCCTTCAAAACTTGCGTAGGCTTTATCCATGTTTGATAAGATTTCTGCCTTATCCATATTACCTTTGATCGCTATAGGGCCAAGGCTGACGGGGTTTGTGGTGGCTTGCATGGGCATGTGAATCATTAACTCATGATTCTGCGCCTTGGCTTTTGCGGTGATATCCTCCAAATGTTGGGCATATGGAAGAAAAGCGAGTGTGAGCGGTGCATCAAAGTCTATGACTCTCAGGCTATTGCGGCGGTTTACGCCCATATCGTCAATGATAATTGCAATTTTAGGCGAGCCTGTTACGTGCATCGGCTCATATTGCGGCGCAAGCTTCGTTTCTTTGTCAGGCGCAGGTGCTGCGTTAGGCGCATCCATCGGCACAGGAATAATTATGGATTCGGGGATATCGTTTTCTATTATTGTGTCGGGCGTCATATCGGGTGATATTTGCCCGTCTATATCCGTTGGTATTTCGTAATCATATAAGGGGGTTGCCCCCTGCCCGTTTATAATATCCAATCCCATTTCGTTGGTTTGTTGATTTGAATATGGCGTATCCAAAACTGGTTCAACATACCCCTTTATTGGTTCACTGGTTTGATCCGGTGGGGTTGTGAATGCGCCTTGGATTACAGTATTTTCCGGCATGACCTTGCTTACTTTGTGCACAAATGGTCGGCCTTGAGTGAGAATAAAGACCAGTACCATTATTGCTATTGCAATTAAGGTGAAAGACAGAGTCGCGCGCGGGTTCATATGTTTTTTCATTCTTTCAATATAGCGGCGATTCTGCTAAACATCAAAGCCATGATCGTATTGATTGATAATTATGACAGTTTTACCTACAACCTTGTGCAATATTTTGGCGATTTAGGCGCGGAAACCCGTGTTTTGCGCAATGATCAGGTGAGTGTGGATGAGATTTGTGAGATGAAGCCAAAGGGCATTGTGATCTCGCCAGGGCCGAGTGATCCAGATCATGCCGGGATTTGTCTAGAGATGGTGTTACGGGCGGCGCGTGATGATTTGCCGCTCTTTGGTGTGTGTTTGGGGCATCAGACTATAGGGCAGGCTTTTGGCGGGAAAATTATTAAAACCAAACCGTTTCATGGCAAAATTTCAGTTATTAATCATGAGGGTGAAAGTGTGTTTAAAGGTGTTAAGACGCCCCTTGAGGTGGCGCGTTATCATTCTTTGACTATTGATCCAGCATCATTGCCAGCTTGCTTGCGTGTGAGCGCTAGCACCGATGATGGCGTAATTATGGGGGTTTGGCATGAAAGTGCTCCAATTCATGGTGTGCAGTTTCACCCTGAAAGTATTGCCACGCAGGATGGCATGCAAATGTTACAAAATTTTCTGGATTATTTATAGGAACAAGCATGAGTGATTTATATAAGGAAAATTTTCCTGATGGGCGAAGCGCGTTAGGCGAAGAAGAAATGATGCGCGTGATGCAGGCTATCACCCAAGGTGGCGTTGATCATGATGCACTTAAAGGGTTTTTAATCAATATGAATGCGCGCGGTGAAGTTGTTGATGAGATCAGCGGGGCTGCGAGATTTTTGCGGGAAAACTCTTTGCGTATCCAAGCGCCTTATGCGGCTGTAGATTGTTGCGGAACGGGTGGTGACCACAGTGGTACGTATAATATTTCTACGGCTGTGGCATTTGTTGCGGCGGCCTGCGGTGTGCCGATGGCCAAGCATGGTAATCGCGCCAGTAGTTCGAAATCTGGAGCGGCTGATGTTTTGGAAGTGTTGGGCGTTAATCTTGATGCTGAGGAGGATGTGTTGCGAGAGGCGTTGCATACACTTAATTTCGCGTTCTTAATGGCGCCGCATCATCATCATTCTCTTAAGCATGTGGCTTTGGCGCGTAAAGAAATTGGGACACGTACAATTTTTAATTTGCTGGGGCCTTTGATTAATCCTGCGGGTGCTAAATTGCAGCTGATGGGGGTTTTTGACCGCGCTTGGGTTCGCCCAATAGCCGAGGTGCTGCGTAATTTAGGTGCTCGCAGAGCTTGGGTTGTGCATGGGTCTGACGGGTTGGATGAGATCACGGTTACGGGCGAGACTTATGTTGCGATGCTTGATGATGAAGATAATATTGATGAAAAAACTCTCAGCCCTGAAGATTTTGGATTGGAACGTCACGAAATTTCAGCCCTAAAAGGCGGCGATGCGCAATACAATGCGATGGCATTGCGCGCGGTATTGGAAGGAAAGACGGGTGCTTATCGGGATATTGTGTTGGCGAATACAGCCGCGGTTCTTTGCATTCATGATCGCCATGGGGATTTAAAAACCAGTGTTGAGCAAGCTCGAAATGCCATCGATAATGGCTCTGCGCTTCAGGTTTTGAAAGATTATATTGCGCTGACGAGGCAATCATTATGAGCGTTTTGGATCAAATTTGTGAAGATAAACATGCGCATGTAGCGGCGCAAAAGACACGTACACCTCTAGTAGATATTAAATCCAAGATTGAGGATGTTTTCCCTGCCCGCCCGTTTATTGCACGTTTACAAGAGATTGCGCGGAATAATGCGCCTTCGATTATCTGCGAAGTAAAGAAGGCATCGCCGAGTAAAGGGCTTATTCGTGCGGATTTTGATCCTGCATTAATCGCGCGTATATATGAAGATAACGGCGCGGCTTGTGTATCCGTGCTGACTGATACACCATATTTTCAGGGCGAAGATGCACATTTTTCAGCTGTACGTGTGGTGACTAATCTGCCGTTACTGCGCAAAGATTTCATGGTGGATACTTATCAAATCTACGAATCACGTGCGCTCGGGGCGGATTGCGTGTTGTTGATCATGGCGGCTTTGGATGATTCGATGGCGCGGGATTTATATGCGCTGGCGCTGGATTTAGGTATGGATGTATTGATTGAAGTTCACAATGAGCAGGAGCTGGATCGTGCTCTGGCGCTTAATCCACAAATGATTGGCGTTAATAATCGTAATTTAAAAACATTAGAGGTTGATGTTCAGACTTCATTTGATTTGATTGCTCGTATGCCCGAAAATATTGTTAAAATTGCGGAAAGTGGGTTGTGTGATTTTAATATGCTTGAGCGCTTGCAAAACGTTGGTTATGAAGGTTTTTTAATTGGAGAAAGCTTAATGCGTGAAGACGATATTGCTTTGAGTTTAAGAAAAATCAGGGGAACAGATTGACACGGGGCGCGAACCAATATAGAACAAAAGGTGATCGCATATTTTATGTGCCGCGTCATTACAGCTAAGAGGAATATTAATTATGCTTACTAAAAAACAACATAATTTGCTGCTGTTTATTCATCAGCGCCTTCAGGAAGATGATGTGCCGCCTTCGTTTGAGGAGATGAAAGACGCATTGGGATTGAAATCAAAATCGGGTATTCATCGCCTTATCAGTGGTCTTGAAGAGCGTGGGTATATTGAGCGCTTGCCGCACCGTGCGCGTGCATTAGAGATCAAGCGCTTGCCTGAGGGGATGAAGAAGGATGCGTCTGGTTCTGGAGCGGATTTACGTGGCGGTCATGCGAATGAAAATCAATTTGAACAGATTCCGTTCTACGGGAAAATTGCTGCGGGTACGCCTATTGCTGCGATTGCTGATGAAGGTGAGTTTTTGCAGGTTCCGCTGGGGTTTTCTGGCGCTGGTGATCTGTACGCCTTGACGATCGAAGGGGATTCCATGATTAAAGCGGGCATTCATGATCGTGATGTTGTGGTGATTAAACGTTGCGATAGTGCCGAGAACGGCGCAATTATTGTGGCATTGGTTGATGATGAAGAAGCAACGCTCAAGCGTCTTCGTCGTGCAGGTGATAAGATCGTGCTAGAGCCGGAAAATGATGAGTATGAACCACGTATTTTGGAAGCTAATCGTGTGAAAATTCAAGGCCGGCTGGTGAGCCTACTACGTACTTATCACTAGGCATTATGCGTGTTTATTTTTGCGCATCAGCAACCCATGGGCGTTTGCCGCGCATTTCGGCGACGGTTTTTATTAATGGTGGGTTTTGTAAATATATGGCGTACGCACCGTTTTTGAAGGTTTCAAATCGGCCAATTGTGATTGCAGAGCCGCACTCTGGCAGCGGTTTGTTTGAAATTATAATATCTGCCCATCCGCATTCTTCTGTGATTTTTGAAGCGTCATTTATATAGGCCACTCTTATTTTATTGCGCTCAAAGCGGCAGCCATGTTCACCGCATTGCATATCTTCAAAAACCCCCTCTTTTGGAAATTTGGCGGGTTTTTGTTTGGTGTCCATAGCAGAGGCGGTGCTCCATTGTTCGCGCGTAAAGCGCTCTTTTCTTAAGTCGGAGAAGATAAGCTGATTATTTTGCCCTTTAAATGCGATGAGGTCGGCGTTTGCTGATATGAGGATATCGGGCTGCTGGATTTTTAATATCGCGATAAAGAACAATGCTATGGGGATTAAGCCTATTAAGCGCATGCGACCTTCTGTGAGCAAAATGATTGCATACCCACTGGCAAATGTGGCGATGAGACTGGCTGGCCATAGAATGACGTGAAAAACAGCGTAGTTGAGAGAGGAAACAAAATGCGCAATGGCTAATATTTGTGAAATACCCCAGCCAATAGCGGGCAACGATAAGCTTTCCAAACCAATGGGAAGCAGGAAATAATAGAGCACGCAAAATGGCATCACTATAAAAGCGAGTATTGGCATCGCTAAAATATTCGCGGCAAGGCTGTAGATGGCTAAAGATTGAAAATGATAGAGCGCGAAGGGCGCAGTAGCGAATGTTGCGACAATTGTGGTGAAAGATACGCCCAACACGTACAGGCCGATACGCTTTAAAATTCCAGCTTTGCGGTGTATACGCGACCAAAATGGGCGTATTACAGTATAAAAAGCGACCAACGCTGCTACGGCGGAAAAAGACATTTGAAAGCTTGCGGACATTAGGCTTTCCGGGGCTATAAGCAAAACAACGATTGCGGAAAATGCGACGAGGCGCATGGATAGAGGCGTACGATCAATCATTATCGCAAGAAAAACTATTGATGTCATTAATAATGCGCGCTGTGTGGGTATGGTTGCTCCGGCGATCAGCATGTAAAATGTTGCGGCGCTCAATGCACAAATGGCGGCATATTTTTTTATTGGCTTATTTAATGCAATTTGCGGTATTAAAGCGAGCAAAAGACGTACAATGAAGAATACGACACCAAAAAATAGTCCAATATGAAGACCAGAGATAGCGAGCATGTGCGCAAGACCCGCATGGCGCATGGCTTCTTGGTCATTTTCTGAAATTGCTGTGCGTTGCCCAACCATTAATGCGGCTGCAACTCCACCTGCTATGGTTAAATGCTGAGTTAAATTGCTTGCGACGTCGTTTCGGAGGTTTTCTATAATCTTTTTTATTCCGCCTACTGGCTTACTCTCGATTTCAGGCGTACCATATGCAAAACCGACGGCCCCAATTGATTTATAATACATATATCGCTGAAAATCAAAGCCGCCTGGTAGCGCAGGTGGTGATGGAGGATTTAGGCCGCTGAGGATAGAAATTTTTTGTCCTGCACGTAAGGGCTCATTTGTTTTTCTAAACTTTATCCTAATTTTATCCGGAGCCTTATCCACAGGTACGTTTTCTATGGTTATGTCCTTTAATGAGACTCTAACAGCGCTGTTATCCACAAAGTTTTCCACATGCTCTATTGTCCCATGTACTTGTGCAAATTTTATCTCATTTTTCAGAATATGGGTGTGGACTAGCTCTGTACGTATTTTTGATGCCATAAATCCTGCAGCAACACACGTTATAAAAAATATAATTATGCGAAATTTTACGTTTTGATACAACCAAAGGCATAAAACTACGGGGCATGCCCCGGCTGCGAAAAAGACAAATAAGGATGGTTCGTTTTTAGGAAGGAAATAAGCGAGAATACCTAGGGCGATAAAAACTGGCGCCCATAGGAATACATGCGGGCGTTGTCGCGCGATTGCATCTGCTAAAAAAATGCGGGTGAATATTCGTGGCATTTTATGCCGAAAGCCTTGCATGATGTGCGTATCATCTTTATGTGTTAAACGTTATCTTTAGCGCAAAAATGCAGATAAAAAAAGCAGAACTGCGCATGACTTTTGCACCACACATATAAAAAGGCCTTTGAGCAATGACTGTCATTACACGTTTCCCCCCTTCCCCGACCGGTATGATGCATATTGGAACGGCGCGCACGGCTTTGTTTAACTGGCTATATGCCAAGCATACCGGCGGAAAGATGCTGTTTCGTATTGAGGATACTGATCGCAAACGCCATAATGAAGATGCTGTTGGGGCTCTGATTAGGGCGCTGGAGTGGTTGGAGTTGGATTATGATGGCGAAATTGTATCGCAATTTGAGCAGCAGGCGCGTCATCGTGAGGTTGCTGAAGAGTTGTTGGGTAAAAATGCGGCTTACAAATGTTATTGCAGTGCGGAGGAATTAGAAGAAATGCGCACCGCAGCAAAAGCGGCAGGGAAGCCTACGTTTTATGATCGTCGTTGGCGTGATGCTTCGGCGCAAGAGATTGATAAAATGGGGGATAAGCCTTTTGTGGTACGAATTAAAGCGCCGTTAGAAGGTGTTTCAACGGTTCCTGATTTGGTTCAAGGCGATGTGACAGTGGCTAATGATCATCTTGATGATTTTATTTTGCTACGTTCAGATGGCTCGCCGACTTATATGCTCAGCGTTGTTGTGGACGATCATGATATGGGTGTGACGCATGTTTTGCGCGGAGATGACCATTTGAACAATACGTTTCGGCAGAATATTATTTATGATGCGATGGGTTGGGATAAGCCGGAATATGGGCATGTGCCGCTTATACTTGGGCCAGATGGGGCGAAAATGTCTAAGCGTCATGGTGCGGCGAGTGTTGAGGAATATCGTGAAATGGGGTATTTGCCCGAGGCGATGCGTAATTATTTGCTGCGGCTGGGTTGGGGACATGGTGATGCGGAGATTATATCTACAGCAGAGGCGATAGAGTGGTTTGATTTTAAAGGTATCGGCAAATCACCGTCACGTTTTGATTTTGCGAAACTGGAGAGTATTAATGCGCATTACATGAAGGCCAGTGAAGGGCAGCGCTTGATTGATTTATCTTTGCCGTTTTATGAAACGCGCCATGGCATTCGACCAGATAAAATTGCGCAAGCGCGCATATTGGCGGCGTGTGATGAATTGAAGGATCGGGCGAAAACTTTGTTGCAGTTTGCGGATGAATCGGTGTTTTTTGCTAAGAAAGTCCCGTTTGAATATGACGATAAGGCCGCACCGTTATTGGCGGATAAGGCTGTGTTGCAAATGTTACGTGATCGTTTATCGGCGCTTGAAGGTTTTAAGGCCGAGGACATTCAAAATATTTGCAAAGACGTGGCTGCAGATTTGATGGATGGAAAAATGGGTAAGGTTGGTATGCCATTACGTGCTGCGCTAACGGGGACGACAAATTCTCCCTCTATTTTTCATGCAGCGGAGATTTTGGGCAAAGAAGAAACATGCGCGAGAATTGATGCGGCAATAGCTTTTCAGGGCTGAGGCTGAATTTTTGAATTACGCAATCTTGCGGCTTGTGAATTTTTTTAAATTCTATACACTTGATATACGTATTTTCAAGACGTGTTCACGTCGCCTCCCTTCGCTCTAAACATCAAGGATCTTGCACATGGCTAATGATCAGACTGCTCAAAAAACATTTACGCTGACCAATGATGAAAGCGGGGAAAGCGTTAAGCTTCCTGTCCATGAGGGCACAATGGGGCCGCCTGTGATTGATGTACGCAAATTGTATGAACAGACTGGACATTTTACATTTGACCCTAGCTTTACGGCCACGGGAAGTTGTAAATCGCGGCTGACTTATATTGATGGGGAAGAAGGCATTTTGATGCATCGCGGGTACACGATTGAGGAGCTTGCGGAAAAGAGTTCTTTCCTTGAAGTGGCTTATGCGTTGCTGTATGGCGATTTGCCGAATGCTAAGGAGCTTGCGAAATTCGACCATGAAATCACTTATCACACAATGGTGCATGAGCAGATTCATTTATTTTTCCGTGGGTTTCGCCGTGATGCGCATCCTATGGCAGTTATGTGCGGTGTTGTTGGTGGACTGGCGGCGTTCTACCATGACTCGCTGGATATTTGGGATGAGAAGCAACGCGAAATTTCTGCGCATCGTTTGATAGCGAAAATTCCGACTTTGGCGGCGATGACTTATAAATATGCAATAGGACAGCCATTTGTTTACCCACGCAATGATTTGAATTTTTCTGAAAATTTCCTTCATATGTGTTTTGCGCTTCCCGCAGAGGAATATAAAATTAATCCAGTTTTGGCTGATGCTATGGATAAAATTCTTATTTTGCATGCTGATCATGAGCAGAATGCTTCGACTTCGACCGTGCGGCTTGCGGGGTCTTCACAGGCTAATCCTTTTGCATGTATCGCATCAGGGATTGCGTCTTTGTGGGGGCCTGCGCATGGGGGGGCAAATCAGGCGGTTTTGGAAATGCTTGATGAAATTGGTGACAAGAAGAATATCCCTGAATTTATTGCACGCGCAAAAGATAAAGATGATCCGTTCAGGCTCATGGGTTTTGGACATCGTGTTTATAAGAACTTTGATCCACGCGCAGGTGTTTTGAAAAAAGCGTGTGATGATGTTTTGGAAGATTTGGGCGTAGAAGATCCACGTTTAGAATTGGCGATGGAATTGGAGCGTATTGCGTTGGAAGACCCATATTTTGTGGAGCGCAAGTTGTTCCCAAATGTTGATTTTTATTCAGGTATTATCCTTAAAGCGATGGGCTTTCCGACTTCGATGTTTACAGTTTTATTTGCTGTAGCGCGAACTGTGGGCTGGGTTTCACAGTGGAAAGAGATGATAGAGGAGCCATCATTGCGTATTGGTCGCCCGCGCCAGCTTTATACTGGCCCTGCGAAACGCCCGTACGTGCCGGTTGAGAAGCGGAAATAGCGCCGCTTTTTACGTCTGCTAATTATGCGGCTTTGTCGTTTCTGTTTATATTGTCACAGACATCAAGCACGAATTTTGATGCGCGGCAGGACGCGTCATCGTTTTCCAGTTTGAGTAGTTCTCTTAACTCAACAAAACTTTTCTTTTGCTCGGCGACATCTTCAGGGTGAATCATGAGCCTGATCATCGCACGGGAGAGTGTGCTTGCGTTGCATTGTCCTTGCAAGAATTCTGGCACGACTTGGCGATCAAGCAAGATATTTGTGAGATTGATATATTTCAGCTTTACGATCTGGCGCGCTATGGCGGCGGTAATGGGGTTGGTTTTGTATCCGATGATATGCGGGATATTCATATATGAAAGTTCCAGTCCTACTGTTCCAGAAACGGCCATGGCGATATCGCATGCGGCAAATGCATTCCATTTAGCTTCGTCTTTCACCACCATATGTTTAGTTGCGCGGCAATCTTTAAGCTTTTGACTTACATCATATTCCAACTCGGAGAGTGTGGGAACGATGATTTGTATGTTTGGGTTTTTCTCATGAAGTGCGTTGATTGTTTCTACAAAAGCGTCTCCGCAGGTCGAAATTTCGGCTTCGCGACTACCGAGGAATAAGCCTATGCAATAGGTGTCTTGGTCAATATTGCGTCTTTGTTTGAAGAGTTTTCCATCGGCGGCATTGCGGTCTATTTGTGTGATTGGATGGCCGACATATTCACTACGGAGGCCGTGTTTTTCGAAATATGGAGGTTCGAACGGGAAAAGGCACATCATGCCATCAAGATATTCCGCGACTTTCTTCGCGCGATCTGGGCGCCATGCCCATACTGTTGGCGCACCGTAATGGACAATTTTACCTTTATAATTTCCTCGTTTGCGAAGGCGTTGCGAGACTTGGAAATTGAAGTCGGGGAAATCAATGGTTACCACTATATCCGGTTTAAGGCGTTCAATTTCTTCGACCGTTGCATTAATAAGCTTTAGAAGACGCGGTAGTTGACCGATGACTTCCCAAATCCCCATCACGCAGAGCTCTTCTAATGGGATGATGCTTTCTAAGCCTTCGTCGATCATATGCTCGCCGCCGATTCCTTGGATATCGGTGATGCCATGTTGTTTAAGCCCTTGCATCAATGACGCGCCGAGGGAGTCGCCAGAGTGTTCGCCCGCGATCATGAATATTTTTTTGCTCATGGAAATATGCTTTCTGTTTTAAAAATCTGTTCCTACAAGAAATATTTTATACGCATCAGCTTTCTTTTTAACATTTTCGAGATCATGAATAAAGCTTTGCCGTGTGTGAACGGCAATGCCCGATAATTTGGCGGCTTTAGCGTTTTCAATTGTGCGCATGCCTATGGTGGGTAAATCGAGATCGCGGTCTTGATCGGGTTTGCACATTTTCACCAGCACCGCCGCAGAGCCTTTGCGTTGTAAGGGGGCGCAGCGTTTAATTAGCTCGTCAGTGCCTTCGGCGGCTTCGATCCCGAGTACATGGCCTTGTTGCATAATAATGGCTTGACCGATATCGAGGGCGCCTACGGTTTTGAGGATTTCAACGCCGCGCTGTATATCGAGGCTTTGGGTTTTATTGGGTTTGCTTTGGCCAATTATGCCCGATGGCGCGAGAATTTCGGGCATGAATTTATGCGCGCCGTGGACGGTGAAGCCTTCTTTTTCTAAAAATGCGCGGAGTGATTTAAGGAGGCTGTCGTCGCCAAGAGCTTTCAGGCCAAGTTTGGCGAAGAATTCGGCTGTTTTTAAATCGGGTTTTAGCTCCATGATTGAAGGGCGGCGAATTTTTCCGACGAGGATCATATCGTGGATGTCGTGGGATTTGAGTGTTTTGAAGATTGTGCCTGCCGCGCCTGGGCGGATTGTAGCGTATTCGTGTTCGCTATAATCATCGGGGTTGGCTTGGCCTTTAATCACGACAACGAAAGGCTTTATGCCTTGGTCACGGCAACGGTTAGCTAGGTGGATGGGGATATCGCCGCCGCCCGCGATGATGCCAACGCTTTGTGGCTGGGCTTGTTTAGGCTCTAATGTTTTTTCGCGGGCTGGCATAATGGAAATTTTGTTTTGTTTAGCGCGAAGGTAATGATATTGGCTACGGCTTCGTTTTCACGGTAATCATTTGAAACGCGCTCTATTCGCTCGCTTAATGTGCCCTGCCCGCCGAATAAGTCGTCATAAGCATTTTGCATCGCTTTTACTTGATCCCGATCAAAGCCACGGCGCTCTAGGCCAATAAGGTTGAGGCCGTTGAGGTGGGCGCGTTCGCCTTTGACGAGGCCGTATGGTATAACATCGGTGTCAACCGCGCTCATAGCGCCAATAATCGCATGCTGCCCGATGCGGATGAATTGGTGTACGCCTGACATTGCACCGATGATTGCAAAATCACCAACATGGACGTGACCGGCTACGGCGGCGCTGTTGGCGAAAATGACGTTATTGCCGATGATACAATCATGCGCGATATGTGTGCCAATCATGAAGAGGCCATTATCGCCGATTTTGGTTATCATGCCGCCGTCTTCGGTGCCCGGATGCATGGTTGCGTGTTCGCGGATGGTATTATTTTTGCCGATAACGAGCTTGGAGGCTTCGCCTTTATATTTTAAGTCTTGTGGGGCTGCACCGATACAAGCAAATGGGTGGATCAGTGTACCCTGCCCGACTTCGGTGTTGCCTTCTATTACGACATGAGATTTTAGCACGACGTCCTCGTGCAGCTTAACACCCTCGCCGACTACGCAAAA
>JBBKXA010000040.1:0-11571 GCA_037969235.1 Bdellovibrionales bacterium
ATCCTGATGATATCATTCAAATCCGCTTTGGTGTTGAAGCCGAAGATAAGGATGGGGATACCGACAGTGGTACAATCATTGTAAATGTGAAAGACGACGGCCCTGTTGCGGTTAACGACGCTTTGAGCATTGATGAGGGTGGCACAGCCAGAGGTAATGTTGTGGGCAATGATGATGCTGGTGAAGATGGGTTCGATGTTGTAACCAAAGTTGAGTTCGGTGGCAATACATTTACTGTACCAGCCAATGGCAATGTTAGCATTGCCGGCGTGCATGGCACATTAAAGATTCAAGCCAACGGTACTTACTCTTATGTTGCTAAAACTGGCGATGCTGATGGTGTGGATGAGTTTAAATACACTATACGTGATAAAGATGGTGATACGTCTTCGGCCATATTGAAAGCTACGGTTAACGATAATGCTGTGCCGATAATGATTAATGGTGCGGCTGCTACAGATGATACTAATCTTGCGACGGGTCCTGATGTTGTAAGTGGTGTGATTAATGTTGATTATCAAGGCGATGGCCCAGGTACGACAGCCGCAAACAATAGTTTTGCTACATCGGGTGCGAATGGTGGAAACTTGCAACATAATGACGTTAATGTAGTTGTGACGTTGAATGGCAATACCTATACGGGTATGGCTGGCGCGGTTAAAGTGTTCGAAATGCAAATCAATGCGAATGGCACTTTCAAATTTACACAATTTGAAAATCTTGATCACAGTAATACAAACAGTGACAATGAAGCGTTATTCCTCGATTTTGGTGTGAAAGCAACGGATACCGATGGTGATGCGGGCACGGGAACGATACGTGTGAGCGTGCGTGATGATGGCCCAACAATCGTTGGTAAGGCGCGTCCGATTGATGAGGACGGACTTGTGAACGGCCCAATCAGCTACACTCATACGCTCGAGCATAGTTATGGTGAAGATGGCATGGGTTCAATTAAGCCTAATGATACATTTATGGCCAAAGAAGTTGTTGGTGGACCGAATGTAAGCCTGACATCTGATGGTCGTGCGATTACGGTATCTGCTACTGCAGATGGATATAAAGGTGTTTTGCCGAGTGGCCAGACTGTCTTTACGCTCAAAGTTGGTAATAATGGCGAGTATACTTACAAGCAATTCGTTGCGATTGATCATCCTGATGGAAACGATCCTGATGATGTGATTTGGATGAAATTTGGCGTACGCATTACTGATGGTGACGGCGACAGTAAAGATGCGTTTATCACGGTTGATCTTCATGACGGCGCGCCCGTTGCTGTTGATGATAAGGCTGTTGTTAAAAGCGAAGTTGATACTGTTATTTATTGTCTTGATCCTACTTCTGCTGATGTTGTTGGTAACAGTGACAGCCTTACGAAGGATGGTATTACCATTAAGAGTAATAATGGGGAAGATTTACGCTGGGTTAATACTACGGATACTGGCTCAGGCGTAGGTATTGCTGGTCCTGCTTGGGATGGAATTTATGGATCTTCTGAATTTATGGAAGTTACCTTTGCTCATAAAGCCCAAACTGTCACTGTAACTATCGCGGAAATTGGCGCTAATAATATAAATGGCACATATAGTTATAAAGTTTATGTTGAAGGCCAAAATACACCAATATCTGAAACGGTGGTTATGGAAGCCAGCATGGTTCACAATGGTCTGTTTTCATTCGAGGTTTCTGGATATTCAGGAAATATTGAGAAAATAGATTTAATTGGCGGTCCGTCGCACATGCTTAATAACATAAAATTTGAATCTTCTACGGTTACTGTTGAAGATGCCAGCGGCAATGTTCTTGCCAATGATAGTGTTGGTCCAGATATTGACGGTAGTGTGACTAAAATTGCATTTGACGGCAGTAGTGTTGATGTTCCTGCAAATGGTTCAGTTCAAATTCATGGTGACTATGGTACCTTGACTATCAAATCTGATGGTTCATATAGTTACAAATATGTAGGAGAGCAAGTTGCGGGATCGAAAAATGTCGATGATTTTGTATATACATTGACGGATGCTGATGGTGACAGTGATACTGCAACACTTAGTATTTGTATTAACAATATTTGCGATGTTGATGCCAAAAATGATGAGTTTAAGGTTTATGACATATCGGCAGGCACATGGAATGCTAATCCTGGAGATACGGTTCTTCATACTAGCGACCCTGATTTGGGTGGATGGGATACGCGTTATCATCAACAAACATATTATCTAAATGGCGGTGTTACTGTCCATAAGGATACGAATAATTTCAACCAAGGCTGGTGGTATGCTCTTCCTGTTCTGCAAAATGATGATGGAGGTAAATTAACAATTATAAACGCCTCTATCGTTGGTGGACTCGATGTAAATCGTGAGTTGAAGATTTCAGATGATGGCCAATCACTGTTATTCCGTGTTGGACCTGACAATGACATTGCCAATAAAAACTTTACTTGGGATGATATTACGTATCTTGAATATACGATCAGAGATGCTGATGGTTGTGAGGATACGGCTCAAGTTAAGATCTCGTCTTGGGATGCAACTTCACCGCTGGTCTTTGATTTAGACGGTGATGGTATTGAGTTGCTGCCTATCAATGATGGTGTTCATTTCGATATGGATAATGATGGTCAAGTTGAGCAAAGCGCTTGGGTTGGAAAAGATGATGGATTATTGGCGTTAGATATTGACGGTAATGGCAAAATTGATAACCAGTCAGAATTGTTCGGTAACAATGCGAACCATAATGATGGTTTTGCAAACTTGGCGAGCTATGATGAAAATGGCGATGGACAGATCACAAGTGATGATAGTGTCTATGCTGATCTTCGCGTTTGGCAAGATATCAATACTGATGGTGTTTCAAACGATGGCGAGCTTTTGACTTTGGCCGATATTGGTATTGTAAGTATCTCATTGCAAAGTGAAATGCCAGCAGGCTTGTTTATTGAAGGAAGCTGGATATCTCATCTTGGAACTTACACGACAGCTGATGGTCAAACGCATGATATTGCTGATGCGTGGTTTGATACTCAAGAGATTCTTAATCATGATCTCTATGCCACAAACGGTCAGGTTGATATATTCTTGTTTGACACGACTGATGAAGGGTTTGATACTATTCATAGCTTTAATCAAGGTGAAGGCGATGTATTGGATGTTTCAGCGTTGCTTGATGACTATAATCCATTGCAAGACAGCATTAATGACTTCATCTTCACTACCGAAAGTGACGGGGATACAATTGTTTCTGTTGATCATAGTGGAAGCGGAGATGCGGCGAATGCGACACGTATTGCGGTTCTTGACAATGTCACTGGATTGGATCTGGAATTGTTGGTCAACCATGGCGATACGACCGTTTAATTTGAAGAATTTATAAAGTTCTCTCTTGGAAAACCCTGATTTTTTAATCGGGGTTTTCCTTTAATGAAATAGAAAAAAGTCAAAAATTATGAAAAGATGTTGCATTTTTTTGCAAAGCCATGCATAACATGCATCTGAACATTTTGCCGATGTTAAACATGGTCAAGTGATAGACAAATTGTAGACAAGAGCTTGAAAATAGTTTATAAATACAGCCGAGTTAAGAGTGAAAGGAACTAATATCGTGATTTCTAAAAAAACAATACGTACGCTATGTTTGAGCGTCTCCACAGCGACGTTGATTGGCCTGAGTGCCGGAGTAGTGAGCGCACAGGATGAAGCCCTCCATGAATCTTTGGGTTTGACATTGCGCGATGCCGTTGCAACGGGCGTTGAAACGAACCCCGAATATGGCGTTGTTGCTTCTAGCCGCCGTGCAACAGATGAAGAATTAAATCAAGGTCGTGCTTTGTTTTTGCCTTCAATTGATATGCGCGCTGATGCTGGTTTTGAACATACTGACAATCCTGCGACACGCGGTGGTTTGGATGATGATGACGATGAAAATCTTTTCCGCAAGCAGGTATCATTAACTTTGACTCAAATGTTGTTTGATGGTTGGGAATCTAAATATGAAGTTGAGCGTCAAAAAGCGCGTGTGGCTTCGTCTTCAAACCGTGTTCGTGAGACTGCGGAATTGGTAGGGCTGTCGATTGTTGAATCTTATCTTGAAGTGCTACGTCAACGTCAATTGTTGTTGATCGCGCGTCAAAACGTTGCGGATCACATTTCAATCTTGGACCAAATTCAAGATGGTGTGGATGCTGGTCGTTCAACACAAGCTGACCTTGAGCAAGCCAAAGCGCGTTTTGCGGCTGCGAAGGCGGGTGAGGCAAGCACACGCCAAGCGCTCCGTAATGCAGAATCGCAATATCGCTCAGATGTTGGTGATGCGCCTGGTGAATTGACATTGCCAGAAGTGCCATATGGTGTTTTATCGGCATCTGTTGATGAAGAAGTTGAAAAAGTTTTGGCGTATAGCCCGACTTTGGATATTTTTTCCTCTGACATTGAGGTGGCTTATGCGGAAGCAAAACAAACACGTTCAACATTTTACCCGCAAGTCGATTTGCAACTGAACGGTACTGTGGCTGATGATATTAATGGTGTTGAAGGTGTTGATCGCGGCGCTTCTGCGCTCGTGGTGGCGAACTGGAATTTATATCGTGGCGGCGCGGATATGGCGCGTTCACGTGAGTTTTTGCATCGTCATCAACAAGCCAAGGAAACACGTGCAAATGCTGCACGTGATGTAGAAAACGATGTACGTCAAACATGGGCGTCTATGGTTTCTGCTGGTGAACGTGCACGCGAATTTGCGGCGCAAGCGGATGCGAATACCGAAGTTGTAAAAGCATATAAGGATCAGTTCAGTTTGGATCGTCGTACATTGCTTGATGTTTTGGATGCGCAAAACGAATTGTTTGTTTCTCGTTCAAACACCATTAACGCAGAGTTTTTGGAAATGTTTGCGGTGTTCCGTTTGGGCGCATTGAAAGGTGCGTTGATGCCGACATTGGGTATTGAGTATCCACGTGAGAGCAAAATGGCCGCCCGTAATGTGTGGGGCCAAGACAAAAAAGACGAAGCAAAATAATTGTTATAACGCTTAGTTTTTGCGACTAAATTTGAATTTTTTAAAACGCCCGGCATTTTTGTTTGGGCGTTTTTTAGTATTGGTATATTGAATGTGATTGCAATTTCTCTCGTATAAAAACATTGAAATTGTGATACAATATAAGGCCTGCTAGTCAATCAACATCATAGGTTTTGATCGTGAGTAATGAATTAGACCCCAAACGCCCACCACGCTCTTCCGAAGTCGAAAAGGCGGCGCCAGATAATGCGCAGCAACAGTCGGCTTTAACACCGGAGCAAGCGGCTAAGTTAGAAAAAGAAAAGAAGGCTCGTGGGGATTCATGGCCTTTGCAAGCAGATCGTTTGGCTATAAGGCTGCCGTTGGTGGATTGTTTGCGAATTATGGCGGGGCATTACGGGCGCCGCACAAGCAACGACGGCTTGATCGCAGGCCTTCCCGTGCCCAAAAGCGGGATTACACCATCATTATTTATTCGCGCTGCTGAACGGGCGGGGTTGCAAGCGAATGTCGCGCATCGATCACTTGAATCGCTCGCGATTGCGCCGACATTGCCATGTGTTGTGACATTAGAAGAAGGTCAGGCATGTATTATATGGGATATCCAACATTCTAAAAAACGCCCACCGAAGAAGAATACAGGTAAAAAAGGCGAAAAAAGCGGTGTACAGTTAGCTGATGATACGCGCTTTGTAGTGCAGTTCCCTGAAACGCCAGATGAGAAAATGACGTTGACACTGGAGCAGATGAAAAATCTGTATACGGGTTATGCGTTTTTTATTCGCCCGTTTGCGCGGGTTGATGATCGCGCGGGACCAGCAGAGATAGATACGGGGCGCAGCTGGTTTTGGGGTGCGTTTTGGGCGAATAGAACATTATATACCGAAGTGGCGTTGGCCGCGGTGATTATCAATTTATTTGGTATTGCGGGTTCGTTGTTTGTGATGAATGTGTATGACCGCGTGGTGCCCAATAATGCGTTTGAAACGCTATGGGTATTGGCGGCGGGTATTTTGATTGTTTATTTCTTTGATTTTATGTTGCGTAATTTGCGAGCGCATTTCCTTGATTATGCGGGGCGCAATGCGGATGTTAAAATTTCAGCGTCGTTGTTTGAACAAATGATGGGGATGAGCATGGCTCATCGTCCGCCGAGCGCAGGGGTGTTAGCGGCGGACATGAAAGAGTTTGAATCGTTACGTGATTTTTTCACGAGTGCGACGATGGTGGCGTTGATTGATTTACCGTTTGTGTTTTTGTTCGTGGCGATTATCGCCGTGATAGGCGGGCCGATTGCTTGGGTGCCGTTGGCAGCGATGCCGTTGATTGTAGGGATGGGCTTATATCTTCAAGGGCCGTTGCATAAGGTGACGAAAGAATCTTTGCGCGAATCGGCTTTGAAGAATGCTTTATTGTTTGAAACGATCATTGGTTTGGAAACCATTAAGGTGCAGGCCGCCGAAGGACACACACAGCGCGCATGGGAAGAATTAACGGAGAAGGCTTCTAAGACGTCGGTTAAATCACGTCAGATTGCTGCTTTTGCCCAAAATTGGGCGATGTTTATGCAGCAAACGGTGAGCGCGGTGATTGTGATTGTGGGGGTGTATTTAATTTCAGCTGGTGATTTGTCGATGGGGGGATTGATTGCGTGCGTTATTTTGTCTGGTCGTGCGATGGGCCCTTTGGCGCAAGTGGCAGGATTAATGACGCGCTTTAGCCAAAGCCGGCAATCGCTCAATCAGCTTGATGATTTGATGCGTAAGCCTGTGGAGCGTCCAAAGGGTAAGCATTTTATTACTTTGCCGCATATCAAAGGCCGCGTGGAATTTCGTGATGTGGTGTTTAATTATCCCGGTCAAGCCACGCCTGCGCTCAATCATTTAAGTTTTGATATTGCGCCTGGTGACAAGATTGGTGTTATTGGCGCGGTGGGATCGGGGAAAACCACGATTGAGCGTTTGTTGATTAATTTGTATGAGCCAGCAAGCGGTTCAGTGCAAATTGATGGGACAGATGTGCGACAGATTGATCCAGGTGATTTGCGGCGTAATGTGGGATCGGTGCAACAAAGTCCGCAGTTATTTTATGGTAGCGTACGACAAAATATTACGATGGGACATGAAACCGCGCCTGATGCTGCCGTTGTGCGAGCGGCGGAGTTGTCGGGGGTAATGGAATTTTTAAAGGATTCTTCGGCAGGGCTTGATACACAAGTGGGTGAGCGCGGCGATGCGCTTTCGGGTGGGCAGCGTCAAGCGGTCGCGATTGCGCGGAGCTTGCTGTATGATCCACCGATTTTGGTTTTGGATGAGCCGACAGCGTCAATGGATCCTGCATCAGAGAACCGATTGAAAAAACGTTTGGAAGAGTTGTGCCGCGATAAAACGACGATTTTAATTACGCATAAAGGTGCAATGCTGGATTTGGTGAATAAGTTGATTTTGATTGATCGCGGTCGTTTGGTGGCTTATGGGCCAAAGGATGATGTCATTCGGAAGTTGCAAGCAAGACAATTTGGCACAGATGCGGAAAAGACGGAAATTTAGTTATGGCGAAGAAGCAAAATATTTCAAAAGAGCAGGCCGCACAAATTTTAAAAGCTGCTGAGGCGCAGAACAAAGCGGGTAAAAAAAGCGATGCGCCGCGGGCGGCGGGTGATCCGGGGAATTCACCTCAGGCCATTTATGATGATAATAAAACCATTAACGATAAAGATGAATGGGATGCTGTGCGCGAGAGTTGGGCACGTCAACGCGCAGATAGAGCGCACGCTAAAGCGTTGTCGATTTTTGATACGGATGATGATTTGCCGCTTTCTAAGCATTTATTGTTGCTGGCGATTGGATCATTCATTGTGATTTTTATTGTCTGGGCGAATTTTGCGCAATTGGATGAGGTGACGCGGGGTAACGGGAAAGTTATTCCATCATTGGATGTGCAGGCCTTGCAAACACTGGATGCGGGTACGGTGGAAAAAATTATGGTGCGCGAAGGTGATGAAGTGGTCGAAGGCCAGACTTTGATGCAGCTTAATGCGATTGAAGCGGAGTCAGATTTGGGGGCTAATCAATCGCGCTATCTCGGGCTTTTGGCGTCGATTACGCGCTTGCAAGCCGAGGCCGAAGGTAAGGGAACGGTTGATTTTCCCGATGCTGTGATGAAGGGTGCGCCGCAGAGCGTGACCGAAGAACTCAACGCGTTTCGTGCCAATCAACAATCCGTCACAAACCAGCGCAGTGTTTTGCAGCAGCAAATGAGTCAGCGTGAGGCGGAATTGCGCGAGATTAATACACGCATTGCAGATACACGCGGCGTAATCGGAATGCAACGTCAAGAGGCGGATATGGTTCGCCCATTGGTGGAAAAAGGCTCAGCGCCCAAGATGGAATTACTTCAGCTTGATCGCTCTATTAAAGAAAAAAGTGCAGAATTGAACAGCTATACGTCGAGCATTCCGCGTATTCGATCTTCTATTGGCGAGGCGCAGGCGCGTATTCGTGAGCTGGAGAGTAATATGAAAGCTCAGGCGCAATCGGAATTGGGCGCGAAGATGATCGAGATGAACGAGATCAAGGAACGGCTTGGCGCGTTGAAGCAACGCAAAGGCCGTATGGAGATCAAATCTCCGGTGAATGGGACAATTCAAGAGATTTCAGTCAATACCATCGGCGGGGTCGTGCGTCCGGCGGAAGATATTATCAAGATTGTTCCCAAGGATGATCAGTTGATTATTGAAGCCAAAGTGCGCCCGAGTGATCGCGCGTTTATTTTCCCGGGGCAAAAGGCAGTGATTAAATTAACAGCTTATGATTTTGCGATTTATGGCGGGCTGGATGCCAAGCTGGTGGATATTTCGGCGGATACAATCGAGGATCAAGAAGGTAACAGTTTTTATCGCGTGAAATTAAAAACCGATGAAACTGAGTTGCGGCGTAAAGGCGAAATCTTGCCGATAACAACGGGTATGGTTGCAAGTGTCGATATTCTCACGGGCAAAAAAAGCGTGATGCAATATTTGCTAAAACCGTTTATCAAGACGCTGGATAGTTCGATGAACGAGCGTTAAATGACATATTGTGACTTGCGTTTGTCTTTTTTATAGATTATACAAAAATATGATTTTATAAGGAGATATCTAATGCTTGATTTTGAGAGACTTGGTACTTCATCGGAATTTATGGATTTATGTTTTGAAGATGTTTCTTATCGTCGTTCAAAATTTTTGCCGATGAGTGATGATGAAAAATCCAAAATAATTGCAGTGGTTAATGAGCGCCTTGTCGAGGCGCATAGTAATCTTTCTGATGGAGATGAAGAGGCTCCATTTATTACCATTGAAATACAATTTGACCATGAGATTGGTATTGATCCTTTGGTTGAAATTACGTCCCATAATAAGGGAGACGTTATTGATGCGGTTATATGCGAAGAAGGCAACGAAGGAAAAGTTAAACTTATAGAGGCTTCTGATTTTCCCCAAACTAGCCATTTAACAGTGGTAGCAGGGCAATATGGTGAATGTACCAGCTGGGGGTTCTTTCATATGTACCCGGGTCGTGCTGTGCCTTTACAACCTGATCCGGAATGGCAAAGCGATTCAGAGTTAGTAGAGGCCACAGAGTTTTGGAATAATCATGGCTTTCTAGCTACACGCGAAGAAATAGACGCTTGTCTTATGAACCAACCTGCGGATGAAAATAATTTTGATGCTCCTGAGACTGGATTTTAAATATTTTCGAATTTCAAATTCTCCGAGGCAAACGCACTGGATAGTTTGATCAACGATCGTTAAAATGAAACGTCGGTGACTTCAATTCCCATTGCATTAGGGTTCAGATAAACACAGTCATGTGTTATCATTTTTCCATCTTCTAATACTATCGTATCTTCGCTATACGGAGTTCTGCTTGCTGCAAGGCTTTCACAGCGGTTGCCGATGGCGGCGGCATGATCGGTGGTTTCTATAGGGTCATTGCATAAGTAATCTTTGTATATTTCGTGTGCGCTGCCGGGGACGGGTGTGGCGTTTAGGATTTTCATTAGTTCTTCTTCACGTTGTGCGCCAAGTACAGTGCCAATGGTTGTGGCGCAAGTAAAATCAGTAGCAAGTTCAAAACCTAATGCTTGTCTGGCATGCTCACGTCCAAAGACAAAACGCGTTATTTGATCGGCTGTTTGGGACACGCTGCCGGAATAACGGGGCAGCATTTGTTTTAAATAGGGGGTGAGCTGGGATACGACGGCATTATAATCATCATCACTCACCGGCGCCGAAACAGGTATAGAATCTGCCAATGCTTGATCAGTAATTTTAGTCCATTCCGATGGAGGAAAAGAAACGATTGAATTTCTGGTATCACTATCGTGACAGGGTTTAGATGGAAGTTTCCAATATGCGGGATGAAAATCAATGGATTGCACGCTGCGGCGATCTGGCGCCATAATAGCGGTGAAGGCGATGCGCATGGTGCCATCATAAGTTTCGCCATTGTCTGCAACCACATTTTTACCGCGAACGCATTCCTGCACTAAAAAATTCGGATAGATATGATCATGCCAATAATTACCTGGTGGGGCGTTCCAACTTGCAATTTGATGTATTTGCTCAATAATATCGCGGCCTGAAACAACCTCCACGCCTCTGCCTATACTATCATTGCAAGGTTTGATTATAAACAAGCTTTCGTTATCAAATGTGCCAAACTTGTTGTGGAGTCTGTGCTTGATAGTGCTTTCATTTACGGGTGTGCGCGGCATGACAATGGTTTTGGGAAAAGCATGCGCCCAGTTACGCGGCGTTGTTAGATGCATATAATCCTTATATTCATTAAATGAATGCCATTGTAATGTGCCAGAGGTATAAATATGCGTTGGATCATTATCGAGCGCACTTCGACATAGATAATTCAAGCCACCTCCACCTTTACCTTGTTTGATAATTTCTACATTTTGCCTTTGCGCCAAAAACCTTTCGACTATTTTGTCATGATTGGGAAATACAATGTCCTCGCGCATATTTTTTCCGGTAAGGCGTTCGAAGCCATTGAAGGTTGAGCTATACATGTTGTTTGGTTCGATGAGCTGGAAATCATTTTCAGGTTTGAGCTTTACATCAAATGAGGCTTCCATGAGTATTGGCGCTTGCGGTCGTTTAGTGGAGCTTTTTAATATGGCGGGCGTAGGAAAATCTCTTAATCCCACGCTTAAATTCCATTTTTGAGCGCGATGCATGTTCAAGCTGGCTTGTAAAACCTCATCGCACATACCAGCTTTTTTATAAGCATGGATGCAATTACGATGAAGGGTTATATCAGATCTATCTTTTCGCGAAGCTTGTGTAAAAGCCTCTGAGGCTCTTACATAATTTTCTTGTTTATATAGCGCTATACCTAATAAATTATAGTAACCTTCATCTAAATCACCATTTTCATGAAGTATTTCTTCTAGTAAACGTTGAGATTCAGCGTATCTTTTATTTTTGTCATAAAATGCAGCTAATTCGTGTTTAAAAAGACTTAATATGTCTGATTGTATATGATGACTATTTTCGGT
>JBBKXA010000041.1:0-35541 GCA_037969235.1 Bdellovibrionales bacterium
CGGTAAGTCCAGGTAATATAAAAGTAAGTCAGTAAATAAATATTCCATATATTTTGATAAGTCTTGATGAATTGTTAAGTCTTCACCATCATGAATGATTTTAGAACGAAAGCCTTGTAGACGTCCGAGCATAAATTTTTGGATGGTATCACTTAAAGACATTTCGTATATTTTTGACAACGAAATGTTAGCTGGTTTTACATTACTTTCATCAGGCATACCTATAGTCTCTATTGCAATCCAGTATTTTATAAATGAATCTAATCCCATTGATCTCAATCCTTGCTCGTACCAGTGTAATGCTAATTCAACACGCCTTTTATTCTTGCTTTCTAATAAATCGATCTTCTTATATATTGAAAATATATAGCCTAATTTAACATCTGACACATCTGGTATCGGGAAAGCATTTGGATTAATTAATGTTGGTCCTGCACAGGAAACAGAACCATTCATTGTATTTGAAAAATCAAACAACCTTTCATAAGCCATGTTGTAACCATTTATAGCTACATACAATGCTGCAATGCAGCCTGCTTTTTGTTTAATATGATATTCGCTTCTTTCAACCATTTCTTTTACAAATGGCTGCAAAATTAATACCCAAGTTCCTACTGGAGATTCTTGATGTTTATAATCTAAATGCTTCACTATTAAGGAATTGTTTTCAACCTCCCAACCTGGTTTTCCTACCCACGAAGGGTATGACATGTTGCCTGTAAAGAAAATTATTCGAGCATCATCAATATCGTACATATGCATGGAATTAAGTTTAATTTCAGAAGGAACAAAAATTCTATAACCAGTCACCCAAAATTGATCTTTTTTATTTTCTAAACCCCAACATTTTGGAACAAGGTTTACTAAACTATTTGCATCACTTTCCATCAAGCTGCTTCCCTCTCCCCCTTCGCCGCCGCGAACTCTCGCACCTCTTGCGTAATTTTCATGCTACAAAATTTCGGTCCACACATGGAGCAGAAATTGGCCGCCTTGTGCCCTTCCGCCGGCAGAGTTTCATCGTGCATGCTGCGGGCGGTGTCGGGGTCTAAGCTCAAATTAAACTGATCGTTCCAGCGGAACTCAAACCGCGCCTTACTTAATGCATTATCGCGCCGTTGCGCGCCCGGATGCCCCTTCGCCAAATCCGCCGCATGCGCCGCGATTTTATACGTAATCACACCCGTTTTCACATCATCACGATTGGGCAAGCCCAAATGCTCCTTTGGCGTTACGTAACACAGCATCGCTGTGCCATACCAACCAATTTGCGCCGCGCCAATGGCGCTTGTGATATGGTCGTAACCTGGCGCAATATCGGTCGTTAAGGGCCCCAGCGTATAAAATGGCGCTTCGTGGCATTCTTCCAGTTGTTTGGTCATATTCTCGCGTATCATATGCATTGGCACGTGGCCTGGCCCTTCAATCATAACCTGTACATCATGCTCCCACGCAATTTTGGTCAGCTCGCCCAATGTTTTCAGCTCTGCAAATTGGGCGCGGTCATTGGCATCCAAAATCGCACCGGGGCGCAAACCATCGCCCAATGAAAAGCTCACATCATACGCCTTCATAATCTCGCAAATTTCCGCGAATTTGGTGTAGAGGAAGCTCTCGCGGTGATGATGCATGCACCATTTCGCCATGATCGACCCGCCGCGCGACACAATGCCCGTGATGCGCTCCGCCGTCATTTGAATAAACGGCAAGCGCACGCCCGCATGAATGGTGAAATAATCCACGCCTTGCTGCGCCTGTTCAATCAACGTATCGCGGAAAATCTCCCACGTTAAATCTTCCGCCACGCCGTTCACTTTTTCCAAAGCCTGATAAATCGGCACAGTCCCAATAGGCACGGGGGAGTTGCGCAAAATCCATTCGCGCGTGTCGTGAATGTCTTTCCCCGTGGACAGATCCATAATCGTATCCGCGCCCCACCGCGTTGCCCACACCATTTTGTCAACTTCCTCACCGATGGAGGAGGTCACGGCGGAGTTGCCGATATTGCCGTTGATTTTGACGAGGAAATTGCGCCCGATAATCATCGGCTCGGATTCAGGGTGGTTGATGTTGGCGGGGATAATCGCGCGCCCCTCCGCGACTTCCTTGCGTACAAATTCAGGGGTGATGTAATCGGGCAGATTGGCGCCAAAACCTTCACCGCCATGTTCACGATTATAAACTTCCGTACGCGCTTGGTTTTCGCGTACTGCGATAAATTCCATTTCCGGCGTAATAATGCCTTTACGCGCATAATGCATTTGTGTCACGTTTGCGCCGTCTTTCGCGCGAAGTGGTTTTTCGGGAGAGGCGGGGAAACGTTCATGCCCCACTTTACGGCGCTGCATCTGCGCCTCATCTTTATATCCGTTATCAATCGGCGTAATGCGGCGGCCTTCGACCTCTTCCACATCCCCGCGTTGCAAAACCCAATCCTTACGGCGCGTCGGTAAGCCCTTCATAATGTCCAGCTCTATGGTGTCATCGGTATAAGGCCCAGACGTGTCATACACCGTAATGCTCGCCTCGTCCTTGTCCTCCAACATGATCTCGCGCATTGGCACTTGATGCTCGCCGATATACACTTTACGTGATCCCGTGAGCGCCCCGCGTGTAACATGCGTTGTGGAGGGGCAAATAGCGTCTTTTGATTTGGTCATGATGGTTTTCCTTTATTTGGTGTAGCTGGCGGCATGAAGTTCGGTGACTTCGACACTGATTGAGATTCGCTTGTCATGGTGCAGTGCTTTATGCGTGATATCAAAAAACCCCTGCGCCATTTGTTTTTTAAGATCATCATTGCGCCCGGGTAATAACTTTAACGTAATATGCACCATTTGATTATGCATAGGCGCGTCGCCTACAAGAACGTATTTGATAGGGACAGCGCGGGTTTTAATGGATTGCAACGACACACTCTCGCGCTCAGCAAGGTGGTCATGCAAATCAGATAGCAGTTTAGGCACATCGAGCGTATTGAGGGTTTCGCAATATTCAACAATAATATGAGGCATTTTAGCATCCTTTCCCTTCGCGCGTATAAACGCACAGGTTCAAGGCGTTTAATCTCAACGCTTAATATCAAGCGTACCGCCAAGGTTTATAATTTAGTAATGTCGCTGGATTACATGCGTAAGTCAAGTTTGCATTTGACGCATTAAAATTGTATTATGTGTAATGATTATTTTGGCTTGTAAAGATAATTTCACGTGCGCTGTGCTCGAATCAAATGAGTTGGGGGTGTTTTGCACGGCCAAAAAACTAGCCTATCAAGACGCCGAACAAGCCAAAGACCCCAATGCAACAGCCATTTTAAATGCGTTAGAAACAGTAGGAACACCTTATTTCGAAGAGGTATTTAAACACGATAAAGCTCTGGTCATTCAAGACGAAGACGGCCAAATCATCGGCAGCGGGCAAATTGATTATAATCTTGAAACGCAAACCTCGTCTTTTGACGCGTTGCATATTCGTCAATCACATCGCGGACAAGGGTTGGCAGATTTACTGTATGAAGCCAACGCGGCATTTTTGAAAGACCACACAGATTGTAAAACAATGACACTGTTTATAAATGATCCCCAAAATTGGGCTTCTATTATTCCAGCACTTAGAAACGGTTTTACTCAAACAATCCGCAAAGAAAGCGGACGCATGATTTTTGAGAGAGCGCTTTGATGGTTATTAACCAAATATGTGTGGCACAGTGATGAAAGACCAATTCGATAATTCTTCATACAAAACCGAGCGTATTGATATAAGCAATGCGCAAGATTTTATAGATTATAAATTGCGCGAACTCGTGGAGTATAAGGCGCAAGACCCCGAAAAATTTGTCGATATCACCCAAGAAAGTTGTACCGCTCACGCACAGCAAACATTCATTAATAACCCAGCCATAGTCGCATTCGGTCTCTACGATAATAATAAAATCGTCGGCTATAGCTTTATTGTGCACCCAGATGAGGAAAAAATCGATGAGCCTCCTACATTCGGCGGTATTAATATACTGGCCGACTACAGAGGGCAGCATTTATCAAGATTATTACACAGCGCCCGCATCGATTATCTTATTAATGATACGCAATATGAAGTAGCGCAAGCCTTTATCCTGCCTGATAATGAACCTTCTAAAAGAGCCAGCCTCCGCGCAGGTTTCCAAAAATCCGCCACCCCGTTAAATGAAGACGGTATGGAACCATATGCGCTGGATTTAAATGCAATAAGATCACAAAAGAACGCCGCCGCATCAACTCTTGAAATACCCGCAATAATATCATAGTTTTCCATCCATGAACCCTGCTATAAAAAAACGCCTCACGCGCACGCTCATTTTCTCCATCATCGCTCTAGTTATCGGGGGCGGTGTTGGTTACGTCCAAGTGCAAATGCAAGACGCTCGTGTTGTCAAGCACGACAGTAAAGCCGATCCCGAAGCCTCGAGCATTGCTGGTCTTCAAGTCGGCGGACCATTTTCTCTCACCAATCAAGATGGTGAAGCGGTCACGGAAAAAAATTACGATGGACAATATAAATTTATCTATTTTGGCTTCACCTACTGTCCCGCGATCTGCCCGACAGAGCTCCAAAAAATGAGTCGCGTCATGACGGCATTGGAAAAAAAGAACCCTCAATTGGCCGACAAAGTTCAGCCTTTATTCATCACAATTGATCCCGAACGCGATACTGTGCCCGTGATGAGCGAATATATTTCGCTCTTTCATCCACGCTTTGAGGCGTTGACGGGCACTCTGCCGCAGGTTGATTTTGTTAAAAAATCCTATCGTATATTTGGAAACAAAGTGCAGGAAGAAAATATGAATGATTACACGATGGATCATTCAACATTTTTATATTTAATGGGTCCGGATAATACCATGGCAACCATTTACCGTATGACCGATACAGCGGATGAGATTTATGACGATATAATTAAGCGTATAAGCCCAGAAAACAGCGTCAATTAATTTATTACTGGCATAAACCTATCCTTTTGTACTATGATTCCCTCACATTACTTATTTTTCATGGGAGGAAATTATAAAATGCAATATTCCAAAAAACTTCTATCTCTGCTTGCCCTCACCGCCTTGAGCACATCCGCCGCCACATTGTCTGCGAACGCCGCGGGATTTTATATACAGGAACAATCAGTCAAAGGACTCGGCGCTGCATTTTCTGGTTCAACCACTTCGATTGATGATGCTTCTACGGTTTATTTCAACCCTGCTGGTATGACAAAATTAGATCGCCCACAAATCAATGCGGGTGTAAATTTAATTATCCCCAATGCGGATATCGATAATACTGGAACGACCGTTCCTGCTGGAAACACACTCGTGTCTAAAGATAACCCGTATGATCCTACACCTGTGCCGAATCTTTATGCTGTCGCGCCTATTAATGATCAAATCTGGGTTGGCTTAGGTGTTTCAGCGCCATTTGGCTTAGGTAGCGATTATGGTGAAAATTCATTTAATCGATACGATTCGACAGAAACAGAATTAAAAACGATCAATGTTCAACCCTCTATCGCTTATAAAGCCACGGACTGGTTTGCTATTGGTGGTGGTATTGATATTCAATACGCAGATGCAGAATTAAAATCTACTGTGACTAATGGCGGCGGTACAGGCATTAACACATTACAGGGTGATGACATCAATGTTGGATATAATATTGGTGTATTGGTCAAACCTATTGAGAGCACCGAAATAGGGCTGCATTACCGTTCTTCTGTTTCGCATAAACTCGATGGAAAAATCAAAATTGAAGGCTTAGCAGCAGGTAATTTCGACATCCCAGGAAGCGCAAACTTGGTTCTCCCAGATATTGCTACCCTCGGTGTAGCGCATGATATAAATGATCAATGGCGCGTTATGGGGCAAGCCACATATTTCGGTTGGAATAAGTTTGAAGAAATTCGCGCTGTGAGTGACAATGGCACAGTAAACTCCGCAACTACGCAAGATTACGACAACACCATGGCTTTTGCCATCGGGGCGGAATATGCGCACAATGATAAGCTTACTTTGCGTGCAGGTTATCAGTTTGATGAAACGCCTACAACGGACCAATTCCGCACCACTCGCACCCCCGATGGGGATCGTAACTGGTTCAGCGGTGGAGCAACATACAAGCTTAAGGATAATGTAGAGCTTGATTTTGCAGCGACTTATATTGATGTAGATAAAGGCACAATCAATGTCTCGCGCAACGGTGGCCTTTCAAACGTGAAGGCTGACACCGATGGTTATGTCGCCATTGTTGCCGCAGGTTTGAGCTATAAATTCTAAGCCTGCGTTTATAAAATTTAAAAGCCGCTTAGCGTGAAAACTAAGCGGCTTTTTTAATGTATCATTACAATAAACGAGGACTTAATCTTCCAAAATACCATTTAGCTTCATCGCCAAACCCATTGAGCCCTTAACTTTTAATTTCCCCATCATAAACGCAATATTGGGATCTTGCTTACCGTCCAAAATATCGTTAAACGTGGCAAGAGTACAAATCAATGTGGTATCCGCCTCTTCATCTTTATCATGGTTAATCACAGGCGGGCTTTGTGTTGCATCAATAAAAATTACCCCATCATCTTTAAAATCAAATTTCACCTTGGCATTTAATTCTGCGCCTGATGCGCCGGCGGTCTTATCTTTAATTCGTTGTGTGAGAGCTTCTAAAGTCATAATCTTCCTTTATAAATAAAGTTATAATGTCGTAATAAAATAGTACATTTTTTACCCAAGTGAAGAATATACCCACGAACAAGTGGTGTGTACATCATATTAAAGCGTTGTTTGCTGTATTTTCGGATGATAACATTATTTTTAATTCATAATATTAATAGATTCGCTAGGAATTATCATGATGAACCGCACATTCAAAACTATATCCCATACTGCTCTCGTCGCTTTATTATTAGCAGGCGCGTCAGGTAGTGTTTTAGCCAAAACAATAATCAATGAGCCGGAAATCTCATTCTATCCCGCCAAAACATGGGCCATCGAAAAATCCACCAACAGCTGCGCGATTAAAAACCAATTTAATAACGGATTTCTGATCGATTTTAACGGCACCGATAAATGGGTGCAGGGCATGAACATTGATTTTCAACAAAATGTGTTTGAAAAAGGCCAATCCTACGACGTGACTTTGAACGTACCAGGCGTACGGAGCAAAACATTCAAAGCCCAAGCCTCAAATACGCAAGCTTTGGCCGTCAATATGCGTAAAGACAAGGAGTTCTACAAAGCTCTTCGTACGGCATCCGTACTCGATATGTCGATGATGGAAAACGAGTTTCGTTTTTATCTCACAGGCTTTTCGCAACAAGCACAGGAGTTTGAACGTTGCATGGCTGGCGCAACAATGCCGGAAGGCGTGCAGCCCAACACTCAAAAATTTGCGGTGAATGAAGCTAAAGCCATGGAACAACAAGAAAAAACCGGTGAAAAGGGTATCACTGTTAGCTCTAAAGATTTGAAAATGTCTGAATCCGCAGATATCGAAGCAACGCCAGCAAGCGCCTCGACAAACAATATGCTTGCTGTTAACGCAATTCCCTACAGCGAAACCACAAAAGTTGGTGAGCAAATCATTTCTAAAAAAGAGCCAAACAAACGTTTCAGCGAACAGCTTGCCGAACAAATAAAACGCGACCCTTCATTGGTGGATATCGAACCACAGAAGATTGAGCCTCTTCAAGTGCGCAAAGCATTAGATGTGCCCGATGACATCGCGCAAATGCCCCTCGTGCCCGTCCCAATGGATAAGCCCAAAGACGCCTCACAAATGCCAGCCGTAAAAGCCGCACCTGTTGAAAAAGTTGCAGAGCAGGCTGACGCCACAAAAGAAGCGCTTAAACAACTGTCCGAACAGGCGCCGAGCGAGGAAATCGCGACAGCGGATCGGTTAACAGAAACAAACATCGTAAAAAATCCAGACGCACCCGAGACTGCGCCTAACGCACTGGTCAATACCACGCCACAAAGAGCGCCCGAAGTGATTCATTTCGATAGCCCTAAAATTAAAGTCAAACCAGATGATACAGCTTTAGCAAAAGCTAACGAAGCCCCAAAGGCTGTGTCCGCAATGAACGAGGCACCGAAGCCCGCCATTAAGTCCGTCGATGCCCCCGCGCCGATCAAAGCGGCCATGAACGATAAAATGCAAGCTAGGGAAATTACACCTGCGCCCGTAACCCCGCTTATGCCGACAGACAAAATGCCGGAAAATAATGCGCCCGATGTTAAAACAGCGTCCGTAGAAGACGCGGCAACAATACGCGAGCCTGAAACGTTCAAAATGGAACCCTCCACCATTCGCACCTCTACGCCGTCGATGAAAATAAATAAACAAATCAGCACCAACCAAGGCGATTTCCGCGGCGAAGAATCGATGGAACTGCGCAAGCAAGTTATGAAACTCGAAAGCATGACAGAACAGCTTAAAGCGGAAAATCAAGCGTTGAATAAAGAACTAAATTCCTCTTTGCGTGAAGGTGAAGAAGAGCGCTTAGATATCGCTTCGGATAACTGGAACCTCGAACAAGCCACAATGCGATATAATGAAGCTGAGCGGCAATTAAAACGCATGGCACAACAACTCCAAGGTGAGCGTGCCAAAGCGCAAGCGGAAAAGCGGGAATTGGAAACGATGTTGTTTGACCCGACCGTTACCGATCAGGCGCAATTGGCGCGTCTAGCCGAACTTTCAAACCAGCTACAAAAAACCCAAGATGAACTTCGTCTAGAGCGCGAACGCAGTGAAGAACGCATCCGCGCCTTACAAGCACAAGCGGCGAAGTAACAAGGCTACATAGGCTTCATTTCGGAGTTTGCTAAAGCAGGAGCAGACGTATTATCAGGGCCATTATCTTTGATGCTATCGGGATGCAGTATTTCCATCATTTTTACAAGCTTTGAAAAAGCGTCACTATCAGGATCAGCAAGAGCGCCATACGCGTCTTCGGGCAAAGCTTCGAAATAACCAACTTCATCAATCTTAAATAATGATGATATATCATCGTTAATGCCGGGCGCTACTCGGTTAGGGCCTACAACTTCACCAAATTGATTGGCAAGTTCCTTGCCGTAAACTTGCTCCAATAATGCCAATGGGCCAGAGTTGGAATTTGCATGCTCCTCGGTAAATTCGAATCCATTTTTCAAACTAAATTTATATTCTTGGCCTGTAAATTCCAATAAAGCATAATTTGAATTCCCATTATTAAACTCCTGCGCTTGTTCCGCCAATTTTGCAAATTGCGCGATTGTTTCTACACCTGAACCACTTGCGAGAACATGGTCTTCAACAAGATTGGCATCCGTAGCCACCCAATTGCTCGTCTCCCGCTCCATATCCACAGCCATACGCATTTCTAAACCCGTTTGATACGGATTTACTTTGGACAAAAATTCCGCAACCAAGGATGTTTCTTCACCGACATAAGTGAATGTATCTATACTTGCATAAAAACGCTTATCAAAATCGCCTTCACCGCCTTCGGGGCCATGAATTTCAATGTTTGTATGCAATGCGGGTACATCGGGACTACCTATACCGTATCTGCGTAAATTTAGCGTCCATCCATCCTCGAACACCTGTCCAGAATTAATGGCTTCTCGTAATTGTTGTTCAAAATGATTCTTAGGACTCGCATCTAATTTTGTCATGGCAATAACCTTGTTAGAAAATATTATTTCCCGTCAGTTTGCTAGACAAAGCTTAAAATATTGTTAAAACGCGTTCGTCTTCATCGCCATAAGCGTGTCACCGCCGGCCATCACCATTTTAAATCGTGCATCGGATTCGGGTAGAACCCGCGCCATATAAAAACGTGCCGTATCAATTTTAGCTTGATAAAAATCCTGGTCGCCCTCACCAGATTCTAGCTTATCCTGCGCGGCTTTAACCATTTTGCACCACATGAATGCGAGCGCCACCAACGCAAATTGGCGCAGATAATCACTACTCGCTGCGCCTGCTTCATCGGGATTTTTCATGCCTTTTTGCGCGATCATCGCGGTGGATTGTTGTAATTTTGCTAAGCCCTTCGCCAGCGGAAATACAAACTCCTGTAATGCTTCATCATCTTGATGTGTCTCAATAAAGGCTTGCACAGGGTGGAAGAAACGGCGTAGCAAACGCCCAAAACCCACACCCATCTTACGCCCAACTAAATCAAGCGCTTGAATACCGTTCGTGCCCTCGTAAATCTGCGCAATACGCGCATCGCGCACATATTGCTCCATGCCCCATTCGGCGATATAACCATGCCCGCCGTAAATTTGCATGCATTCATTGCCAATTTCCGTACCCATATCCGTCAGATAGGCTTTACCGATAGGGGTGAGCAACGCCACCAAATCATCGGCTTCTTGCCGTTTGGCTTCATCGGGATGCTTTTGCGAAATATCGAGATTCATTCCCATCCAATAGGCCAGCGCCCGTCCACCTTCGGTAATCGATTTAGATTTCAGCAACATGCGGCGCACATCGGGATGCACAATGATCGGATCAGCGGGTTTATCTGGCTCTTTCGCCCCCGTCAGGCTACGCATCTGTAAGCGATCTTTCGCGTACGCCAAGCCGTTTTGATATGCAATCTCACAAATGCCTAAGCCCTGCATCCCTACGCCCAAACGCGCGGCGTTCATCATGGTGAACATCGCCTTAAGGCCCTTATGAGGCTCTCCAACCAGCTCACCGTAAGCGTCATCAAAATTCATCACACATGTGGAATTTCCATGAATACCCATTTTATGCTCGATTGAGCCACAACGCACGCCATTGCGCGCGCCCAAGCTTCCGTCTTCTTTGGGCATAAATTTCGGCACTACAAACAACGAAATCCCGCGCACGCCTTCGGGCGCATCGGGCAATTTTGCCAGCACCAGATGGATAATATTATCGGTGAGATCATGCTCACCCGCACTGATAAATATCTTCGTGCCCGTAATTTTGTATCCTTCACCGTCTGGCTCAGCCTTGGTTTTAATCAATCCCAAATCCGTGCCGCAATGCGGCTCCGTCAAACACATCGTGCCCGACCATACCCCTTCGATCAATTTCGGCAGATAAATCGCCTTTTGCGCATCTGTGCCATATTGATGCAGCGCCTCATAACAGCCTTGGCTTAAACCCGGATACATTCCAAAGCTCATATTTGCGGAGCAGATCATCTCCTGCATCACCGTATTGACCAGCACCGGCATACCCATTCCGCCATATTCTGGATCACCCGACAGCCCGCACCACCCGCCTTGGGCGAACGTATCATACGCTTCTTTAAAACCTTTAGGCGTGTGCACAGCACCATTTTCGTATGTGCACCCTTCCTGATCACCCGATTGATTGAGCGGAAACAAAACATTTTCGCAAATCTTGCCGCCTTCTTCCAAAATTTGATCCATCAAATCACTAGACACTTCCTCAAAGCCAGGAAGCTCGGACAGGCTTTCCGCACCCAAGACGTCATGAAGAATAAATTTGATATTTTGTAGTGGCGGTGAATAGCTTGGCATGAAGTGACTCCATATGAATGTATGAGGAGAAGAAAATTACCCTCTTAATATAGCGCAATTTGGTAAAAATTCGATGATAAAGATTAAGAAAAAAGAAACCGCCGGAACTTTATTTTATATTTTTGGCGCTTTGATGCGCTTCCCCCTATAAAATTCCGACGGGTCTTTTTATTTATACCCACGGGTATCGTTGCTCCCCCTGCAACTCACCTGAAGCCATTATATTAATGTGTGCTTCTTTTTAGATGCGTTTTTTTCAAACGTGTTTATACAATGCCTGAAAAAGCTTAACGCCTTATTAATATTGAAAAAAAATTATGCACGTAAACGCAATTGACCCCAGACCATGATGCATGATCCAATCATAATCAACACGCCGCCCAACAATGTTTGCCAAGCCATCATCCGATATCCAAAGAATATAAACAGCGCTAAAACGGTAAATAACGGATAAGAAATTTCCGCAAATGCGGCGTAGCTCGCATTGGTGTTTTTCACAGCAAAAAGCGTAAACAGCCAACCCAGCGAAGGCGCCGCCACCGCAATCATTACAATTAAAATCGAACGCGGATCACTTATAAAACTCGCCTCTATTCGCTCACCTTTTAAGAAATAAAGCCCGAAAATGCTCATAAGCCCAACGCAAGAACTTAAAAACATATATGTCATCACATTCGTCATTTTGAGCGCATGCTCACTAAACGCAAACGCAATCCCATAACTCATCGCCGCGATCAGCGGGAAAAATGCAAAAATCATTATGGTATTATGCCTTTTAATTTGCGACGAAATAATGTAGATATACATCATACCCATAAGTGAGGAAAAGAAAATATTGACCGATCAAACACAAAATGAAGATGAAGAGCAACTTTATATACGCGCTGGTGAGTTGGCAGATCGCATGAACGAAACATCGGGCTTGCAAGGATGGGATATTAATCCCAAGGATAATGACAAAGCCTATATGCATTTTCGGCCACCGACCACAGCACTAGAAAATATGACTTTATTTCATGGCTCCTATGATTTTACGCATGAGGCTTATCAAATACAGCAAGCGCTTGAATTACATGCCCCCGAATTGATGCAAAACATTAAATTTGAATTTGGTGTTAAGTTTCATGGTGGACATGGCAGTGAACCCGTCCCACATTTTTACTTTGAGGCTGATGACCTTGATCAGGTTGAAAAACTGGTTGATTGTCTAATGGGCGATCTTGCGCCAGTTCTTCGACGCGCCATGCATGATATTGCGATGAAATCAGACCCGCAGAGTCTGCTTGGGCGCGTTGCATACACCTATCCTTTATACCATTTTTTAAATGTGGGAATGGGAGAGCGGCCTATTAATACTTTGTCAGATGAGTTTAAAGAAGCGCAAAAGCGTTTTAACTATGATGATTCTAAACGTGCTAAAGCATTGTATGTTTTAGGGGCAAGCGAACACTTCAACACATTGGCTGAAGTTGTTAATCATCCTGAATTATCGCATACCGCACGAAGCATGCTTTACGATGTTCTGCCTGCCCTTGATCCAAACAAGCAACCTTCCGACGAAGAATATTACGCCGCACTCTATGGCTTTGATGCCGCCGTTCCAGCCGAATGGGATGAACCAGAGCAAGCGCTGGGATTATACCCCCCCTAATTCCGCAACGGTTTGCCCGTACTCAACATCGCTTCGATCCGCGCCATTGTGCCTTCGGAACGTAAGAGTTTTTTGAACTCTTCGACTTCGAGCTTGAGGAGGTATTCTTCATCCACGACTTGCGTGTAATCCGCTTCGCCGCCCGATAACACGGTGGCGAGATGATCGGAGACGACAATATCATAATCGGTGGCTTTGCCCGATTTATGCAGATCAGATACGGCGAGATCAAGAGCGGTTTTACCAGCAGGGCCAGGCATTCGGATATCGTCCACCATCGTGGGAGCTTCATAGCCCTCAACCATTTCCAGCGCGCGTTTTTTCGCATCATAGAGTAAGCGATCGCGGTTCATGCTGATCCCGTCGGTGTGGCGGAGATAGCCGATATCAACGGCTTCATGCGCACTTTTGGCGACGGTTGCGACGGCGATTGTTTCAAACGCTTTGCGCACTGCGCCCATGGGCGTTGTATCGGGGGAGAACCACAAGCCTTTTTTATCGACTTTCGCCATATCTTTTGCAAATTTAGCTTTCTCGCGTTCGCGGAAACGTAGGATCATTTCCTTACATCCGCCCCAACCGGGGATAAGGCCAACTCCAACTTCGACAAGGCCAGTGTAGGTTTCCGCGTGGGCTTGTACCGCGTCAGCGCAAAGTAGAATTTCACACCCTCCGCCGAGCGCCATGCCCGAAGGTGCAGAAATCACGGGGAACTGCGCAAATTTAAGATCCATAAAGACCTTTTGCCCTGTGCGAATGAAGTCTTCGACTTGTGGGAACATCGCGATATTAATCATGAATAATGCAAGACCGAGATTAGCCCCCGCGGAGAAATGCGAGGCTTCGTTATAAATCACAAGCGCCTTGTAATCATTGGATTTTTCGATGAATTTACGTGTTTGTGACAACATCGCAAACACTTCTTCATCGAACGTGTTCATCTTGGAAGTATGTTCAAAACACAAAACGCCATCGCCAACATCCCACACGGACGCAGATGCGTTTTTCATTACGGGCTCGCTTGAGAGTTTAATATCACGCAGCAGCAACACGCCATCAGGACGTTTCACGGCATGATATTTGCCGTCTGTGCCGAAATATTGAATTGTGCCATTTTCGATGCGATAGAATTTATTGTTGCCGAGTTGTTTTAAAATTGCGGGAACATCTCGTCCCTCTTCTTTTAGCTTAGCGATAAACCACTCAGCGCCGAGTTGATCGATCATCTCAAACGGGCCAGATTTCCAGTTATAGCCCAGCTTCATGCCTTCATCGATGTCAAACACAGTATCGGCAATTTCCCCCACCAATTCAGCGGCATAAGTTAACGTGTCGCGCAAAACCGCCCACGCGTAGCGTCCGCCTTCGTCATCGCTTTCTACAACTGCACGTAATCCCTTGCGCCCCGCGCCTACGGAACCCAGAGACTCGGCTTTTTTCTTTTCCGATTTGATATAGCTGGTTTTATCCGAAAATGGAGATTTCACCGCGCCGCCCGTTTCATGAAGCGCGCCTAAATCAACCGCTTGTTTTTCTTTCGCGCCTTTTGCCGCGTCAGGATTAAGGCGATAGAAACCGCCCTTGCCTTTGCGCCCCGTATAACCCGTCTCAATCATTTGATGGACGAAGGAATAATCGACGAATGTCTTGCGGTATGCATCATCTTCGGGGAGCGTGGAGAGCAAACTTTCCGATAGTTTTGGCATGAGGTCTATGCCGACCAAATCAATCAATCCGAACACGCCCGTTTTGGGAATGCCTACGGGTTTGCCCATTACCGCATCGGCGACTTCGATTGATATGCCTTGTTTGACGGCTTCATTGACGCCGGCAGTAAGCCAGAACACGCCGAGACGGTTGGCGATGAATCCGGGAGTGTCATTAGTGCGCACAACGCCTTTACCCAAGCGCACGTCGCAAAATTCTTCGATTGTAGAGGCGGCTTTTTTGTCGGTTTTTTCGCCGACTACGAGTTCCAGCAAACGCATATAGCGCGGTGGATTGAAAAAATGGGTGATCATGAAATCTTTGGCAAAGGAATCGGGTTGTCCTTCGACCAATTTATACAGCGGAATTGTGGAGGTGTTCGAAGACACAATAGAGCCTTTTTTGCGTGCTTTTTCGATTTTTTCGTATGTAGCGTGTTTGATTTCTAATTTTTCTACTACGACTTCAATAATCCAGTCGCAATCTTTGATGAGGTCGAGGTCATCATCAATCGTGCCCGTGGTGATCATCTTCGCATTGCTTTTACGCATAAACGGTGCAGGGTCGGCTTTAAGCATTTTGCCAATCGCTTCGGCGGCGAGGTCTTTGCCTTCAACTTTTATATCGAGCAACACCACGGGCACACCCGCATTAGTGAGTTGCGCGGCAATCCCGCTGCCCATTACGCCTGAGCCAATTACGGCGACTTTATTGATTTGTGTCATAGTCTTTTTCCTTTTTTACCACAGCGAACACAGACGAAATCACAGCGCGTCTAGTGTTTAAATTAAAGCACGAACCTTGAAATACCGTCTTTGATGAGTTTGTTATTAAAATTAATTAAATAGCCAAGTTTTGAATCATGGATTTTCATGTACGTTAAAAGTTGTGCACGATGAAGTGATGAGATTTTTTCACATGCTTTAAGTTTGACAATGATTTGGTTTTCAATTAACAAATCAACTTTATAAGCATTCGCTACATTTAAGTTTTCAAATTTCAAAGGTAGAATTTTCTGCCGTTCAACTTTCAAATTATGATTACGTGTTAAATCGTAATGGAGACATTCCTCATAAGCGCTTTCTAACAAGCCTGGCCCAAAGTTTCGATGCACTTTAAAAACAGAATCTCTTAATTTTTCAGATATTAAATTCAATGGGTGATGTGGGTCATCAAGCTCTGGACGCGCTGTGATTTCATCTGTGGTCGCTGTGTTTAAATTTAACATTTATAAATCCTCGCAAGCCAAAGTGATTTAAAAACAGGCAAAGATAATGTCGATAAAATATAAGCAACAGGAGGAACAAACGCATGAAGCCATGCGTTTTCGACATTTAACAAACTCAAATATCCAACAATTACGACGTAAGTTCCAAACGCGATAACCACCCGCCGCGTCCATGATAATTCCCACGCTTTATCAGCTTCGACACGTGTGTTGCGTTGTTCTATGGTTTCTTTAGTCATTGCCATCACCGAATTGCGTACATGTATTCACAAATCTAAAGCCAAGTGGTGTAATTTTTGCATATGTCGAATAGCTATATTGATTCACTCCATGGCCACTTTTAAAAGTTTCAACTTCAATTAATCCCAAATTACGCAACCCAGATAAGTTTTCAAAATTTTTTTTTGCCTCTATAGTTTTTTTTCCGTTTTTTGAAGCCGTCGACCCTGATATAAAAAACATATTTGGCCTTGTGCCAATGTCGTCCGTTGAGCTACCAAAAAATGCGCCTTTTCTTGTCATATCAATAAAGTCTTCATATGGGTCATAACCGTCTGTGAGTGCCTTTTCATATATTGCGAGTAAAAGTATGGCGGAATTTTTAGTGAGATCCTTTAAAATATTAATAAAAACCACATTGTCAGCCCCTAATGATTCTGCTGCTAATAAATTCGCCCACATTAATTGAAGATCTTGTTCATCCTCAATTGAGGCCCCGTCTATAAATCTTGATAAAAATTTATTTGAAATAATTTTGGGATCAAGGTCATTATCCTGCAATAAAATTTTGGCTTTTTCAGTGATTTCTATCAAGCATTTTAAACGATAAAGTGCCATTCGATCAGAAAGTAAGTCTGCACCAAGTCCAAAAGGCTCCAAAATTCTTGCCGCCCCTTTTAAAAGGGATGCTTGATTTTCTGGCGTAACTTCAGCATTTACGTTTAGTTTTACTGGTAATGGCACCTAAATCGCCTCCAACACCGTCGCAACACCTTGCCCGCCGCCGATGCACATGGTGGCGAGGGCGTATTTGGCGCCTTCGCGCTTCAATAGACTCGCGGCTTTACCAGTTATTCTTGCGCCTGATGTACCAAGAGGATGGCCGAGGGCGATTGCGCCGCCGTCTAGGTTTACGCGTTTGATGTCGATGCCGAGTTCTTTGATGACGCTTAGGCCTTGCGCGGCGAAGGCCTCGTTTAGTTCGATGATGTCGATGTCACCGATCTTCAATCCTGCACGTTCCAACGCCTTAAGTGATGCTGGAACAGGGCCGATGCCCATGATTTCCGCCTTGCATCCTGCCGCCGCCATGCTTTTAACCCGCGCGAGTTTTTCAAGGCCGTGTTTATCGGCGTAGGCTTCAGAACAGACCAACACCGCCGCGCTGCCGTCGGTTAATGGTGAGGACGTTGCCGCCGTCACTGTGCCGTTCTTATCAAAGGCAGGATTTAGCGTCGCAAGCTTTTCAACGCTTGAATCCCCACGGATTGTACCGTCTTGTGTTACATCGCCAATCGCGACGATCTCATCATCAAACTTACCAGCCGCCGCCGCCGCCGCTGCTTTTTTGTGCGAATTGACTGCAAATTCTTCCTGATCTTCGCGGCTGATTTTATATTGTTTGGCGAGATTTTCAGCTGTCTCGCCCATGCCAATATAGGCTTGCGGATGTTTTTCGTAAATTGCCGGGTTGGGCATCGGATTAAATCCGCCCATCGGAATACGGCTCATGCTCTCTACACCTGCTGCGATAAACGCCTCGCCTGCGCCTGCGCAAATCGCACCTGTTGCGAAATGAATAGCACTCATGCTCGATCCGCAAAAACGGTTGACCGTTACGCCCGCCACACTAATCGGCAGACCTGCATGCGTGCATACAAGGCGCGCGATGTTAAATCCTTGCTCAGCTTCGGGGAAGGCACAACCCATAATCAAATCTTCCAAATCATCGGCATTGACGCCGCTGCTCTCCACCAGCGCTTTAATAACTATGGCTGCCATATCATCCGGGCGAACCTTGGCGAGCGCGCCTTTGTTGGCGAAATGCATGGGGGAGCGTTTAAAAGCGCAAAGTACAACGGGCGTGTTCATGATGTATCCTCAATATGATGGGGCGTGAAAATTAAAATCTGTAACAGTTTACAATGAAATAAGTTGCGTGACCATGACTATCAAGTATGATTTTTATTTTGGGCATTTGCTTAGCAAAAAGTTTTGACTATTGATTATATGCCTTAAAAACGATAACAGGTAGAACATGGTTAAAAATTATAACATCATTTATATTCCCGATCCCGCTTTAAAAACTGTATCCCACGCCGTGAGCCGCGTGGATGATGATATTCGTGCGCAAATGGATGGCATGCTGGCGGCGATGTATGATGCGCCCGGTATTGGGCTTGCCGCCAATCAGGTCGCGTTGTTAAACCGCGTGTTGGTGATGGATTTGGCACGCGTAGAAGATGGCGAGGACAAAGCGCCGATATGCATGGCTAATCCTGAACTTATATGGTCATCGGAAGAGCCATCGGTGATGCAAGAAGGGTGTTTATCCATCCCGCAGCAATATGCCGATATTGAACGCCCCGCCAAAGTGCGCGTCAAATATCTGGATTATAATGGTAAGGAAGCCGAGTTAGAAGCCGATGGGTTGTTGTCGCATTGTGTTCAGCACGAGATTGATCATTTAAATGGTGTTTTGTTTATTGATTACTTATCATCATTAAAACGAAAAATGATTATGCGCAAAATTGAAAAAATGAAGAAGCAACAAATTTTGTAAATAATTTTATATTGTCCTTGCTTATTTCTTTTATTTTATGGTAATAAACACTATGACTGAAAAACTCCGCATAGGTTTTATGGGCACGCCCGATTTTGCGAGCGAAGCTCTGGATGCTTTGATCCGAGATGCAAAGCATGAAAATGCAGGGTATGAAATCGTGTGTGTATATTCACAACCACCGCGCCCTAGTGGACGTGGTAATCATGAGAAACAATCACCTGTACATATTTTAGCCGAAGAGCATGGGATTGAAGTTCGCACCCCAAAATCGCTTAAGACATTAGAGGTTCAAGAAGAATTTCAAGCACTTAATCTTGATATCGCTGTTGTGGCCGCCTATGGGTTAATTTTACCCATAGAGATTTTGGAAGCGCCTAAACATGGTTGCGTGAATATTCATGCGTCTTTGTTGCCGCGTTGGCGCGGCGCATCGCCAATACAACGCGCGATCATAGCAGGCGATAAACAAAGTGGCGTGACGATCATGCAGATGGATGAAGGGCTTGATACTGGTCCTGAAATTATGAAATGTCCAATTGAATTAGCCTTACGTGAAACGGCAGAAAGTTTGCATGACCAATTAGCGCTTTTGGGCGGCGAAATGATTGTTGAAACACTTAGAAATTTGGCTAAAAATGGTGAACTTCTTCATATTAATCAGAATCCTGAGGGTATGACTTATGCTAAATTATTAAGAAAGCAAGATGGTCGAATAAATTGGAATGACGATGCGGATACTATAGATCGCCAAATGCGCGCTCTTAATCCATGGCCAGGCACTTGGACAAAAATGGGTGAGCAACGATTTAAAATAATTGATGCCATACCTGTTGCGTCTGCATCGCAAGAAAGAGGTTTAGGCGGCATTAAACCTGGAACATTGACTGATAAATTTGGACATGTGCAATGTGGTGATAATTCGCAATTACGCATTAAGCTAATACAACCAGATGGTAAAAAACCGATGAGTATGGGCGATGCTATTAGAGGCAAGTATCTTGAAGATGGTTGCACGTTCGAATAAGCTCGCGGCATGGAAAATCCTTTATTAACGCGCTACGCTTTGACGCTGGAATATGTTGGCACGTCTTACGTGGGCTGGCAGAAGCAATCCCATAGAGATTTGGTTACAATTCAAGGTGAGGTCGAGCGTGCGATTTTCGCGTTTTGCGGCCAACACGTACAAGTTCAGTGCGCAGGACGTACGGATGCAGGCGTACATGCTTGGGCACAAAAAGCGCATGTTGATCTGGCTGAACTAAAACGCGCCATGAAGCCTCATGAAATCTTGAAAGCCATCAATGCCCATTTACGTCCTCAACCCATCAGCCTGATTGATTGCGCAGTCGTCGCGAACGATTTTCATGCGCGATTTGATGCTAAAGATAAATTATATGTGTATCGCATCCTCAACCGCAAAAGCGTTCCAGCGATTGAATGGGATCGTATGTGGCATATAAAAAAACCGCTTAATGTAAAAGCCATGCAAGAAGCTACGCAATATTTGATTGGCCAGCATGATTTTTCCAGTTTTAGAGACGCTGAGTGTCAGGCTAAAAACCCCGTACGCACGCTCGATCGGCTGGATGTCAGTATGCGTGCATATGATGCTTATGGCGGCGTGGAAATTACTATTGAAGCGCAAGCTCAATCTTTTTTGCATCATATGGTGCGTAATCTTACCGGTACATTGGTGCGCGTGGGTGAGGGTAAATGCGAGGCGGTGGCAGTGGCTGAAATCCTGGCTGCGAAAGATCGCACCAAAGCAGGTGTTACCGCGCCTGCATGCGGATTATATTTAAGCCACATCATATATAATTAAATTATTTTATGGAAATATTTACTTTTTTATTATAGGGTTTATAGATGCGTAAATTTTTATTATTATCGGTTGGTCTTCTTATTGCGTCACTTTCACCCGCTTATAGCGAATTGGATGAGTTAGCGGCGGTTAAAGCGTACGAAGAAATTCAAGAAGCGAATATGCCCGACGCAGGTGAAAAAGTCGCTAATGATTTATTGCGAGATCGTGTGCTTGACAAAAAGAACCGCGTGATCGGGGAGGTCAATGATGTAATTTTGGATAAAAATGGTGCGATTGTTATGTTGGACGTCGATTTTAATCGTCTGCATAATCAAACCAATAGTGTGCTGATTGATTATAACGATATGGGCGTTGTTCCATCGACTAATGGTTATAAATTAAATTATAGTGATGGCGAGATTGAGCGTTTGATGCCGTCTATGCTGGATAATTTGGATACGGCGGGTGGTAAATATTATAACAGCAATAAACTAAGCATTTCGCGCCTTAAGGGACAGAAAATTTATAACAGCCAAGGCGATATTATTGGCGAGGTGACAGATGTGGTGTTTGATACGCTCGGCAGTTACGCCAAAAAGCTTTATATAGCGCTTTCGGATAAAACGGTTTCTGGTAAAAAAGTGGCTGTCCCATTTCGGAGCATAAATAGTGATGTGCAGAAACTCATGGTCAGTGATGGTGCCGCACAAGCGATGCTGAAATACGCGCAAACAGGTAAATAACACATCCATTACATTTTATATTTTAAGAAAATGTGCGTTCCAAGATGCGCAGATATATTTTTTCAATATCTTTCAGATCTTTAACCCGCGCGTTTTCGTTGATTTGATGAATAGTTTTATTCACACCGCCGCACTCGATAACGGGACAGTAATTTACGATAAAGCGCGCATCGGATGTGCCGCCGTTGGTGGTGTATTCCGGCGTTAATCCTGTAATATCTTTCACCGCGTCTTTAACTACGCCCGACCATTCGGCGGGCTTAGTTATGAAGCTGTCGGCGTTGCCTTCGAATTTAATGTCGTAGTCGCCGCCTGTGCGGTCGCATAATTTTATGATTTGTTCTTCGAGGGTGTCGCGGTTCCATTTATCGTTGAAACGGACATTAAATTCTGCGCGCCCTGCTGCGGGGATAACATTGGTTGCGGGGTTGCCGACATCAATCGTGGTGATTTCTAAATTGGTCGCTGAGAAATAGGTGCTGCCGCGATCAAAAATATGATTGGTGAGCGCATCAAGCATATTGATTAAACGCGGAATAGGATTATCGGCGAGATGTTGGTAAGCAACATGGCCTTGTTTGCCGCGAACGGTCAGATAACCGTTGAGCGATCCGCGTCTGCCAACTTTAATTTCTTGGCCTAAATGATCGGGATTTGTAGGTTCACCGACCAACGCCATATCGGGCGTATGCCCATTTTGAGCCATCCATTCCAAAACACGTACAGTACCGTTGATGGCGGGTCCTTCTTCGTCGCCCGTAATCAGCATGCTGATTGAGCCGCGATCTTTTCTGAATGCACCGTTTTTTATGAATTGGGCAGCAGCGCAGGCAAAAGCGGCAACTGAGCCTTTCATATCGCTCGCACCGCGCCCGTATAAAATGCCTTCTTGAATGTCAGGGGTGAACGCGCCGAATGTCCATTCGCTTTCTTTGCCTGCGGGGACAACATCGGTATGACCGGCATAACAAAGGTGCGGCGCGCCTGTGCCAATACGGGCGAATAAATTTTCTACGCGCTCTTCCCCTTCACCAAAGGGTAGAGACGTACAGGTAAAGCCCAGCCCCTCCAATATTTCACGCAAAATAATTTGCGCGCCTGCATCCTTGGGGGTGACGGAAGGGCAAGATATCAGCTTTTTTGTGAGATCTATGACGTCCATATTAATCGCGCAGTAAATCGTTAATACTGGTTTTGCTGCGAGTTTGGGCGTCCACACGTTTGACAATCACCGCACAGGCCAATGAAGGACCAGACGAGCCATCGGGTAGGTTCTTGCCTGGCAATGTGCCAGGAACAACCACAGAATATGCGGGTACGCGTCCACGGAAAATTTCACCCGTTTCGCGATCAATAATTTTTGTGGATGCGCTAATGAAAACGCCCATAGACAGTACCGCGCCTTGTTCGACGATCACGCCTTCTACGACTTCGGAGCGAGCGCCGATGAAGCAATCATCTTCGATGATGGTGGGGGCGGCTTGTAACGGCTCAAGAACCCCGCCAATGCCGACACCACCAGACAGATGTACGTTCTTTCCGATTTGCGCACATGATCCCACAGTCGCCCAAGTATCGACCATTGTGCCGTCATCGACATACGCGCCGATATTCACAAAGCTGGGCATAAGCACAACATTTTTACCGATATAAGCGCTTCGGCGCACAATACAGTTTGGCACGGCGCGAAAGCCTGCCTTATTAAATTCAGTTTCGCTCCAACCTTCGAATTTGCTGGGGACTTTGTCATACCAAGGTGCGCCGTCTGGCCCGCCAGAAATAATCGCCATAGGATTTAAGCGAAAAGACAACAGCACTGCTTTTTTCAACCATTCATTAACATGCCATTGCCCGGCAATTTTTTCGGCCACGCGCATAGCACCGCTATCAAGAGCGTGCAGAGCTTCGTCAACGGCATCGCGGCGCTCGCCTTTTGTGTTGGTATTCAATGCGTCGCGATCATCCCAAGATTGGTTGATGATGTTTTGAAGTTCAGTCGTGTTTTGCATGTGTGCGGCTTGTCCCATAATGTATGTCCTATTATTTTTCAAATTAAATGCGCAAGTATTTCCATCGCACTTCATCATGGGTAGGCGCAGAAATCAAGGTGTGATCTATTCAGATTTTCGCAACTGCGCTTTAGCGAGTTCGAGTTTTTTCAATTCTGATTTTGGTAAGTCTGCTTGATAGGGCATGAGTAACATCACAACAGATTTATAATTTTTTTCCAAAAATGCCTTAGCGGCCATGGTGCATATATGCTCAATAGTCTCAGCGTATTTGTTACGAATAATTTGCTCTAGTCGCGCTTCGCGCATTATGGCGGCGCGTTTCATTAAAAGATCATCACGCCGCAGCACAATTTTCGAATTTGATTTCAAAACCTCCGCGGTGGTCGAGAGCATGTGTTCAATGCTGTTTTGGTCATGAAAATATTTTGTTTTGTTATCAATGCTGGTTGTGTCTATTTTTGCGGCTTCAAGCAATTCCATTAGACCAAAACGTTCGAAAGGTGAGAAATATATAAAGCGGTCAATGATGAAAAATTCGGTATCATAGATCAACTCAAGCGCATGCCCGTCTTTTTCAAAACGTGTGATAACGCTTATGCTTTCGTCAGTACCGCGGTAGGGTTTTATGATTTTATAATTGTTTGTGTGATTTAATGTTCCGCATAGAAAATGAAAATCGTGATCATTTTCAAGAAAACGAAAGACTCGTTCTGCTGTGGTGAAGAAGCACTGGATTAGATCTTTGCGCACGTTTTAAACTCGGCTAGGGTTGTTGTTTATAAATGTATGTTAAGGGTTAATGCATGGAATGTAAAATTGAATATTATCAAAGCCCTACAGATACATGGCAAAAACTTTATGCTCAAGTCGAGCAAATGAATTTGCTGCAGTCTTTGGCTTATAGCGCTGCGATGATGCGCTGCGATCATTACCGTGTGCGATATGGGTTAATATTCATAGATGGCGTGCATGTGGGGATTTTTCAGGTATTTGAAAAAAATGCGCTACGCGGTATTTTGCAAGCGGTTATTATTGATCGCGCGCCCTTATGGATGGAAGGTTTTGGAAATGAGGCGCATATGGTGGCGTTTATTGACACATTGCGGTGCGATTATCCGCGTCGCTTTGGGCGGGCAATGCGTTTTATGCCAGAATGCGAAGCCAGTGCGCAGATAAATACGATTATGCAACGCCATCAATTTCACAGGCGCTCAAACGGTTATCAAACGCTAATGCTGGATCTGACGCAATCGGACGAACTCTTGCGGGGAAATTTAAGAAAAAATTGGCGCAATGATTTAAGTAAGGCCGAACGGTTAGGCGTTGCGGTTGAATGGTATAATGATTTAGAGCATCTGGATTGGGTGTTAGAAGGATTTGTCACCGATCAAAAGATGAAGGGTTATAGCGCGGGGCGCGTATCATTTTTAAATACACTTTGTCGTCAATTTGCCGTACATGATGATTTATTAATCGGTCGAGCAATGTTTGAAAATGAAGCGGTTGGCGCTATGTTAATACTATGTCATGGGCGAACGGCCACATATCAAATCGGCTGGAGCACACAAAAAGGACGTGAAGTAAGAGCGCAAAATATGCTATTGTGGCAAGCGGCTTTATGCCTTAAGGCTCGTGATATTACGCAATTTGATTTAGGGGGTGTAAATGACCAAGACGCCAAAGATGTTCAATATTTCAAAGATGGCATGGGCGGGAAAAGTCTCGCTCTTGCTGGGCTTTACACTTAGCTTTGCTCCATATTCATCTGCGATGCCGGCAACAGATCGTCAGGAAATGGTGTATGAGGTTTATGCTGGCGGTATTCACGCGGTTCAGGGCACGTTAGACATCAATCTGAGCAAAAAAGGACGCTATGATATGGTGATGAATGCTCAAACGCGAGGGTTTTTAGCGAAAATGGCGCCGTGGACGGGTTCTTTTGAAAGCTATGGGTGGCGGGATTCCAGCGGGAATTTCCAACCCGAAAAACATCAATCAACGGCCAATTGGCGTAATGAACCCGATGTGAAAGAATATCTTTATAATAAAGACGGCACTTTCAAATCATTGCGTGTGACCGATAAGCACAGCAAAGCGGAATTGCGCGAGGTTGATCCAGAGGTCACCGATGGATCGACGGATACTTTAAGCGCGACGCTACAAATGCTCAAAAACTATAACGAAACAGGCACTTGCGCAGGGGAAGCGGAAGTTTTTGACGGCAAGCGGCGCTTCAAACAAATTTTCCGCCATAAGGGCATCGTTGATTTAAAAGCGTCAAAATATAATATCTACGAAGGCAAAGCCGCAGAATGCACGGTTGAGGTTGTACCCGTCAGCGGGGAATGGCACAAAAAACCACGCGGATGGCTTTCCATTCAAGAACAAGGTCGCAGTAAAGGCACGATGCCAACAGTCTGGATTGCAAAAATGGCCGACGGGGCTTCGGCCATTCCTGTAAAAGTTCGGGTTAAAACTGGCTATGGCACATTATTCATGCATCTCGCGGAATATAACAGCAATGGAAAAACAATCGTGGCAGAAAAACGGGTTAAAGAGTAACGCCTTTTTTAGCGCCGATCATGAACCATAAAATCATTCCAACAACAGGCAGTGCAAGCACGACGACAATCCATACAAGTTTCATCATTGGCTCTAGGCCGCTTTTTAAAATGCCGATGATGGCGACAATGTCCAAAATGAGGACGAGTAATCCAATTATTCCATAGTCCATAAGATATTCCTTTTTTGTTTGTTCACAGATAAACTTACGGGCGGGGTATTAAAAAAGTTCCCCAACACCAAAAACCATGTTTAAGTGGGGCATGAATTCAAGCACCTTAAGCAACGCCGTAAAACCTCTAGCGATAGTCATTTTAGCCGCTGGCAAGGGCTCGCGGATGCGCTCGCCTCTGCCCAAAGTGATGCATAAATTGGCGGGTAAGCCGATGATTAATTGGTTGCTCGATAGTTGCGCGGCGCTTAATCCCGATAAAATAATCGTGGTGGCCGCTCCGGATATGGATGATGTTGCAGCGGCCGCCGCACCACATGATGTTGTGTTTCAAACACAGCAGAACGGCACAGCCGACGCGGTGAAGCCGGCGCTGCCTTTGCTCGCAGGTTTTGACGGGCAAGTTTTGATTTTGATGGGCGATGAGCCTTTAATCCCGCTGGATGCTTTGCGGCAAATGATTGCGCATGATGGGCTATCGGCGCTGGTCTTTAATACGCCGCATCCTCATGGATTGGGGCGGGTGTTGCTCAATGTCGATGGCAGCTTGCAAAATATTATCGAGGAAAAAGATTGTGATGCGCACCAAAAGCTGATCACGCTGTGTAATGCGGGAACGTATTGCGTGCCAGCGCGTCAGCTTAAGCCTTGGCTCGAAGGTATTGGCAATAATAACGCGCAAGGGGAATATTACCTCACCGACATGCCAAAAATAGCGGCGGCGCAGGGGTTTTCCACGCATACATTTACAATTGAATGGACGCAGTCTTGGGGCGTAAACACGCGTGTTCAATTGGCGGCGCATGAAGCGATGGCGCAAAATATTTTGCGTGAGCGCCATTTAAATGCGGGCGTATGGATGCAAGATCCGTCTACGGTTTATTTATGGCACGACACCAAAATTGGCGAGCATTGTCGATTGGAGCCGAATGTTTATTTCGGCGCACGGGTGGTGTTGGAATCTGGCGTGAACGTCAAAGCGTTTTCACATTTGGAAGATGCGCATGTTGGTGCAAACTCTACACTTGGACCGTTCGCTCGGCTTCGTCCGGGGGCGGAAATTGGCGAAGATGTAAAAATCGGTAATTTTGTTGAGGTAAAAAAATCGACGGTGGGCGATCGCGTCAAGCTCAGCCATTTTGCTTATGTCGGTGATGCGGATATCGGCGAGGACACTAATTTCGGATGCGGCGCTATTACAGTGAACTATGATGGGTTTAACAAACATCGCACCATGATTGGTAAAAATGTGATGATCGGATCGAATGTGAATTTGATTGCACCGATTGAAATCCATGACGGCGCGTTTATCGCCGCTGGCTCCACGATTACAGACAATGCCCCACAAGATGCCCTCGTGATTGCCCGTAGTAAAAGCGAAGTGCGCGAGGGCTGGGCGGCCAAATTTCGCAAACTTAAGAATAATACAAAAGAAAAAAGGAAAGCCTCATGATGCACCGGACGATTTTAACACTGGGTTTGGTGGGGTTTTGTTTGTCTTATGCCCCTGCAATGGCGGCCTGCGAGGGCTATAACAATGCGATGGAAGCGTTAGAAAGTGCGATTGAAATGACGCAGGCCGATGAAATGCAGGCAAAATATCACGCCGCGCAACGCCGCCAAGCGCCTGATTATTACAAACTCTATCGCGCTGATAATAATGGTGTTCGGGCGGCGGGCTACGACTCCCTAGAGCATTTCGTCAGCGAAACCAAAGCTCGCACCTCATCATCACGCCGCGTAATGCCCAGCGTAGATCATCGGTTGTAACGCCCTGCAACATCATGTGATTTGCGGGTTTGGCAGGGATTGCATAGGATTTAATCTTGTGAGACCCAACGCCAGAGAAAATATATGTGCGGAATTATTGGAATTTTAAGTGAAAAAGATGTAAGCCCCCTCTTGATTGAAGGCCTCAAACGGCTGGAATATCGCGGCTATGACAGCGCGGGGATTGCGACCTTGCATAATGGGCATTTGGATCGGTGTCGCGCCCAAGGCAAGCTGGTGAACCTTGAGAACAAACTGGCGGTATCGCCGCTTCATGGCACTGTGGGCATTGGGCATACGCGCTGGGCCACGCATGGCGGGCCAACTGAGGGCAATGCGCACCCGCACGCAACTGATAAAGTCGCCGTCGTGCATAACGGCATTATTGAGAATTACGCGGCGCTCAAAGCCGAGCTTGAACAAAATCAGGCACGCTTTGAAACCGATTCCGATACCGAAGTGATCGTGCACATGGTCGATTACTATCTTAAACAAGGCAAAACCCCGCAAGAGGCTGCAAATGCAACCTTTAATCGTCTTGAAGGTGCATACGCCGTGGTGATGATTTTTGCGGGCGCGGATAATTTGATGATTGGCTGTCGCCAAGGCACACCGCTCGCTGTGGGGTATGGTGACGGAGAGATGTATATGGCATCGGATTCCTACGCCCTCGCGCCGCTCACCAAACGCATTTGCTTTTTGGAAAATGGTGACCGCGTGCGCATTACTCGCGATAGCGCCGAAATCTACGTGAATGATAATGAGCCAGTGATCCGCGACATCCGCATCAGCGAACAAAGCGGCGCAAGCACAGGCAAAGGCGAATACGCCCATTTCATGCAAAAGGAAATTTATGAGCAACCCGCCGTGATTGGTGCCACGCTTGATATTTTTATTCATCCATCCACGGGTGAAATTACCATCCCGCAAGACATTCAAGACGCGATTTTAAAAGCGCCGCGGCTAACGCTTATCGCGTGCGGCACGGCGTTTTATGCGTGTATGGTGGCGAAATACTGGTTTGAACAGGTCGCGCGCATTCCGTGTGAGATTGATATCGCGAGCGAATTTCGCTACCGCGAAGCGCCAATGCCCGATGACGGCGTTGCGATTTTTGTCTCACAAAGCGGAGAAACGCTCGATACCCTAGAGGCGCTGCGCTACGCGAAATCGCAGGGCAATAAGATTTTATCCATCGTCAACACCATCGAAAGTACGATTGAGCGCGAAAGTGATTTCGTTTTGCACACTCGTGCTGGCCCAGAAATTGGCGTGGCATCGACCAAAGCGTTCACCACGCAAATCACCACGTTGGCGTGTTTGGCTTTTGCCAGCGCCCGTGCCAAGGGGGTTATTACTCCCGATGAGGTGCATGAAATTTCCGATGCGCTGCGCCATGTCCCCAGCGTTGCTGCGGATATATTGCAGCATGATGAAGCGATCAAGCGCATTGCCAAGGATGTCGCCAAAGCCCGCGATGTTTTGTATTTGGGGCGTGGCAATCTCTATCCAATCGCGCTGGAAGGCGCGCTTAAGCTCAAGGAAATTTCCTATATTCACGCCGAAGGGTATGCAGCGGGGGAGATGAAACACGGGCCAATCGCGCTCATCGATGAAACCGTGCCCGTGGTTGTGATTGCGCCGGGCAATGATCCGTTATTTGAAAAAAATGTATCGAATATATCGGTGACGGTTGCGCGTGGGGGTAAAGTGTTTTTACTCTCCGATGAAAAAGGGGCAGCGGCGTTAAAAGACACCACCACATGGTCAGTGGCGATGGGCCAAGTCCACCCCTTCGTCGCGCCGATTTTGTACGCGATCCCCGTGCAGTTACTATCCTACCACGTCGCCGTCATCAAAGGCACAGACGTGGATCAGCCAAGGAATTTGGCGAAGAGCGTTACGGTGGAGTAGTCGGGAATGATTAATCGTGTGAGAATACTTGCTCACCATTAATTGTGGCGCGATCATCAATAACCTCGATGGTGTTCCGTGAAGAACACCCTGTGCGGCTCACTGTACGGCCGTTAACAGTAGCGGTCTGTGTGGTTGCTATACAGTCAGCATTTTCACCGCCTTTAGAAAGTTGTGTAACGCTATTACCGTCTCCAGATACTGTAACACTCTGTGTGGCATCCTTATCATTTCTGTCTGCCCCACAGCCTATTAATGTAGCCGCAAGAAAACTTGAAAGAAGGATTTTTGTTATTGGCGGAAATATTTGCGTCATAGAAGTCACCTAAATTGCTCCGTGGATAATTATACATATTGCTTTATACCAATTTGTTCTTACAATTGTCAATCATAATATGTGTTTGAAGTTTTAAGGTGCATTTCTGGCCCCGTGTCGAGCGTGTTTATGTGGTTAGAAATATAAGTGCTGAAAGGTGCATGCATTTTTTGTGGTCTCAAAGGAATGTGCATGGTAGCGTTCTTTTTAAAAGGAATTTTCTGAAAATCGTTTTAAAATTTTAACAACAAGTGTGCTCGTAATATGAATTTTCTTACTTTGCTTTCAATAGCATCGATCCCAACTGTGGCTTTAGCTGGAATAATCTGGCTGCTTCGCAATATCATTATTACGAGATTAACAAACTCTGTAAGGTATGAGTTTGAACAAAAGATAGAAAAATTGAAATCTTCTCTTCGCCAAAATGAGACATCATTCAAAATAGATTTGGAAACAAAAAACAAAGAAATAGAGACGCTAAGAAATAGCGTATTATCTTCGATTTCAAACCACCAAATAGCCCTAAATCAACGTAGAGTTATTGCTGTGGAACAGTTATGGGTAGAGGTCGAAAGTCTTGCTGCAGCAAAACATGTTTCGCGCATTATGTCCCGCGTTAATATTCCAAAGATTGAAAAAGAAATTAAGCAAAAAACAGTAACTGGAAAGAGTTTTATAGAAGATATGGTGAAAATTAGTGGTAATTTTGACATCACAAAACTTCCTCACAGCAATGGCGCTGCAATAAGACCATTTGTTTCACCCTTATCCTGGTCATTATTTTCTGCTTATAAAGCGATAATACAACGTTCTTGTTTACAATTAGAATTTTTAAAAAAGGGACTAACAACAGAATTCATTGATAGCAAAAATGTCGCAAATTTAATTGAAGTAGCACTGCCACATCAAAAACCTGTGATTGAAAGATATGGCGTGGATACAGGCTTTATTTTTCTTGAAGAAATAGAAATAGCATTATTAAAGGATTTGGATAGTACTTTGCGCGGCGAAAAATACGATAAACAAAATATTAAAAGAGCTACTGCAATTTTAGAAGAATCCAATGCAATTATGGCGGCAAATGCGACCCAAATGCAAAATTGACTTAAAACCCTAACCCTGCGCCTCCAACCACTCCGCCTCAACCTTCTCCAAATCCGCTGCCACTTTCGCGTGCTTATCTTGCACTTTCGCGGTTTCCTCGTGCGGTTTTGTATAAAATCCTTCGCTGGCCATTAACGCCTCCAGCTCGTGCTTTTCCGCTTCCAACTTCGCGATTTTCTTTTCTAATTTCGCGATCATTTGCGGGTTTGCGCTGCTCACGGCCTTAACGGGCGCAATTTCTGGCTTTTCTTTTTTCTTCTTTGCGGCCTTGCGTTCTTCGCGCCGCGCTTTGATCGTATAATCGCGGTAGTCATTCAAATCGCCATCAAAATGGTGGCACTCCCCATCGCGTACAACCCAGAGGCGATCCGCCACGCGCTCCACCATGTTCGGGTCATGGCTGACGATTACAATCGCGCCCTCATAATTATTGAGCGCATGCACAAGCGCCTCACGGGCATCAATATCCAAATGGTTTGTCGGCTCATCAAGTAGGAGCAGATGCGGCGCGTCAATGCTCATAAACGCAAACAAAAGGCGCGCTTTTTCACCCCCGCTTAAAGATTTAATCCGATTATCGGCCAAATCGCGCGAAAACCCAAAAGCGCCGAGCTTCGCCCGTACTTTCGGCTCCGTCACATTGGGATGCGTTTTGCGCATAAAGGTCGTCATTTTGTGAAACGGAGTGGATTCCACGTCCAATTCCTCGGTCTGATGTTGAGAGAAATAACCGATTTTGAGCTTGGGCGATCTGCGCACCTCGCCGCTCATGGGCTGTAATTTATCAGCAATCAACTTCATCAATGTTGATTTCCCGTTCCCGTTCGCGCCCAGCAAAGCAATGCGGTCATCATGATCGATATTCTCATACACCTTGTTTAAAATCGGGTTGCCTTTGGTATATCCAATATCGGCGCGATCAATCGCAATCATCGGCGATGAAATTTCCTTAGGATTGGGAAAGGTGAAATGCACCGCACGCTCCGCGATCACTGCATCCACGATGTCCATCTTCTCCAGCGCCTTCATACGGCTCTGCGCTTGGCTGGCCTTGGAGGCCTGCGCCTTGAAGCGGTCGACAAATTTTTGCATATGCGCCCGTTCGGCGGCTTGCTTTTCATGCATTTTTTGTTGTAAGCCCAGCGCTTCTGCGCGCTCGCGCTCAAAATCATCGTAATTGCCCGTATACATTTTAAGCTTTTGTTTATCGACATGGATAACGTGATCAATACATTTATTCAGTACTTCGCGGTCATGCGAAATGATTAGCAATGTATGTGGATAGCTGGCGAGATAAGCCTCCAGCCACATAATCGCTTCCAAATCCAAATGGTTGGTCGGCTCATCGAGAAGGAGAATCTCTGGCTCAACAAACAAAGCCGCCGCCAAAGCCACGCGCATCCGCCAACCGCCGCTGAACGATGAAAATGGCTCGCTCAATTGATCATCCGTAAACCCCAACCCCGTGAGCAAACGCGTAGCTTTAGAGGGCGCAGAATACGCATCAATATCTGACAAACGCTGATAAATATCTGCAATTTTATTCGGGTCTTCTTCGGTTTCTGTGCGCCGCCAAAGATCGGCCATCTCCGTATTGGCTTCAAGCACCAGATCAAGGAGCGACGTCTCCACCTCGGGAATATCTTGACGCACCATGCCCATGCGTTGATCGGTGTTCATGCTCACCGTACCACCATCAGGCGTCAGATCACCCGCAATCAATTTGAACAATGTCGATTTCCCCGCACCATTTAAACCGATCACGCCAACCTTCCAGTTATCCATGATGGTCGCATTGCATTCATCCAATATGGTACGCGCGCCAATTTTAAAGGTTAGATCAGATACGGTTAACATGTGCTCTCATTCATTTTGTGAACGGCGTTTATGACACATAAACGCTAACAGAGGAAGGGGGTGATAATAAAACTTCCCCAAACGCCAAAGGCCTGATAGAAAGCTAGACATGAGCGAAAAAATCGAAAATCAAAAACTATTTGTAAAACCCGCCACTCTAAATGATGTCGCGAATATCTGCGCCCTAAGCAAAAAGGTTTATCCAAAGCTTAGCCTATCGGAGAAAATGATACGCTCCCAAATCACAATTTTCCCCGAAGGGCAATTTGTCGCGATATTTGATGGGAAAGTGGTCGGCTATGTTGCGACTTTTATCATTGACGAAGACGTCGCGCTCAAACCCCATACATGGAAGGAAATCACAGGGAGCGGCTATGCGGCGCGCCATGATCCTGACGGCGACATTCTCTATGGCATGGAAGCATGCGTTGATCCCGATATGCGCGGCATGCGTATTGGTCAAAGACTATATAACATGCGCAAAAAGCTCTGCGTAACTATGGGTTTGAAAGGTATTGTCTTTGGCGGGCGCATCCCCAACTACACAAAAAAACCTGCCAAAAACCTCACTGTTGCCCAATATATTGAAGCCGTGGAAAGAAAAAAAATCAAAGACCCCGTGTTAGGCTTTCAAATTCGCAACGGTTTTGAACCCATTGGCGTTCTCGAAGGATACCTCCCTGATGACGTAGAATCTCAAGGTTACGCCGTTCATATGTTTTGGCGCAACACGCTCAATATCAAAGACCGCGTCATCCAACAAAGAGGCCGCAGAAGGGGCTCGGTACGTGTATCATGCGTCCAATTCCAAGTGCGCAAAGTTAAATCTTTCGAAGATTTCATCCAACAAGTGGAATATTTCGTTGATGTCGCCTCCGATTATAAAGCTGATTTCGTAGTCTTCCCCGAACTCTTTACGCTCGCGCTGTTAACGGCCGAGAACAGAAAACTGACCCCCGAAGAAGCCATCAAAAGCATGACTGCATATACCGATCGCTACGTTGAAGCGATGAGCGATCTGGCGATTTCTTATAACATCAATATTATTGGCGGCTCCCACCCTTCGCTTGTCGACAACAAGCTGAAAAATATCGCTTACGTATTTTTGCGCGGCGGTGAGGTGCATCGCCAAGAAAAAATTCACCCTACGCCCAGCGAAAAATATTGGTGGAACATGGTCGGCAGCGACGATTTAAACGTCATTCAGACCGATTGCGGCCCCATTGGGGTGTTGATTTGTTATGACGCCGAATTCCCTGAACTCACCAGACATCTAGCCGACCAAGGTGCGCTTTTGCTTTTCGTCCCGTTTTGTACAGATGAGCGCCAAGGCTATCTGCGCGTCAAATATTGCGCCCAAGCGCGTGCGGTTGAAAACCAAATATATGTCGCAACCGCCGGAGTCGTTGGCAATATCCCTGATGTTGAAAATATGGACATTCATTACGCCTCTAGCCAAATTATGACACCGTGTGATTTCCCCTTCGCGCGCGACGGCATCGCCGCAGAATCAGCCGTAAACACGGAATCCATCATCTTTGCCGATCTCAACATGGAAGATTTAATACACGCTCGTAAATCAGGATCGGTACAAAACTTTAGAGATCGCAGATTTGAACTTTACGAAGTCAATTGGCTGAAATAATACTCTAATCTTGCCCGTGTTAAGTTTATAAAAAAAGCGGATCGTTTGACCCGCTTTTTTGAAATTCTATTTCTAAGCGCTTAAGCGCCGCGTTTTGTGCCACCGCTTTTTGTTGGAGCTTTCTTCGGTGGAGTCGCTGGTTTTACCTCATTGCTATGTTTTGCAGGTGCCTTAGCGGCTTTGTTTTTTGTCGCTTCGGATTTTGGAGCGGATTTTGCTTTTGCATTTTCAGCTTGCTTGGCTTTCATCTCATCGGACGGGCCGACTTGGAAGGCTTCTTTGTCGGTGCCTGAATCTTTGCCTTTCGCGCTTTCGTCGCGATCAACCAATTCAATTACCGCCATTGGCGCCGCATCACCGTAGCGATAGCCCGCTTTCATGATGCGTGTGTAGCCACCTTCACGGCTTTCGTAGCGCTCGGCAAGCACGTCAAAAATTTTCTTAACCATGCTTTCATCGCGCATGCGAGAGATAGCCTTGCGGCGTTTACCCAAAGCACTTTCGGGCTTTGCATTGGCTTGCTTGCCCATGGTGATGAGTTTTTCGACATAGGGCTTGAGCTCTTTGGCTTTGGGGAGCGTTGTTGTGATTTGCTCGTGCTTGACCAAAGATGCCGCCATATTCGCTAGCATCGCCTTGCGGTGGCTGGAGTCGCGATTGAGTTTACGTTGTTTTATACCATGTTTCATGGGTCTTACTTTCTCCGCCCTTCATGAGGCGATGTTGCGGCCTGACGTATCAGT
>JBBKXA010000042.1:0-10420 GCA_037969235.1 Bdellovibrionales bacterium
GGACAAGACGAACCGCATCCAAGCGCTGGCTTACAGCAACAATCAAACGGCAAACCTGATGGATACGCTGGATATATCCCGGATGCCGAGCTTGATAAAAATGACGGCGAGAACATCGCGCTTTGCTTATGATCTTGAGACTAATCACTTTGAGCGTTTCATCAGGCATTTTATACATGATTTTGACTTTAAGTGCTTTAAGATCAAGCGGTTGGTTAATCAACGAAATGTAAATGATTTTTATCTTGCTCGCGTTCAGACGCATAAAGATAACTCCATCTGTGTACGTGCCTGTACGCTTACGGGGTTAACGATGGCTTTGTCTGATCGCACGATCCGCGATTTGGTTACGGCTGAATTTGGGTTTACGAATAGCCAAAGTACGCAAGGATTATTAAATGCTGCTAACCGCCTTTCGACGATAAGTCAGGTTTTGGACAAAAATTATATTCCCGAGAGCCGTTTAAAAGATTACGACTCTCTTATGATGCGCCTAGATTCCATGAGAGATAGCTTTAAGCAAAGTGCTTAAAACCATTAGTCAGCGGCGGATATAAAAATTTTGTTGAAATTTTACGAAATTTCGTGTACCATGCAATCTCAGACTTAAGACAGACTTGCTAAATATAAGAGCACGCAAAAGCCTTTTTAATAAATAAGCTTTTGCCTTTTGACTCTTCACGGTTTTAACCGTTGCTTGCGTTTCTTAAAAGTTTGGCATGGTGTTTGCTTACGATGTTCGTCGTTGACGTTCAGAGCAGCAATAGTAAAAACAACAAAAACAAGAAAAGGTGTAATTCATGGCTAATAAAAACTTCAAAGCAGGCACAAATGTTGTATATCCCGCCCATGGTGTAGGGGTTATCGAAGGCGTTGAGACGCTCAATATTGGTGGTATGGAAGTGCGCCTTTATGCTATTTCTTTTGAAAAAGAACGTATGCGTTTGAAAATTCCAGTAGTCAAAGCAGAAGCTGCGGGCTTACGTGAAGTGAGTACAACCGCACATATGGAAGATGCACTTAAAACACTTAAAGGTCGTGCGCGTATTCGCCGCACTATGTGGAGCCGTCGCGCACAAGAATACGAGCTCAAAATTAATTCAGGTGACCCTGTCGCGATTGCTGAAGTTCTACGTGATTTAAAACGCAGCAATGATGATACGGAGCAATCATACTCAGAGCGCCAAATTTATCAATCTGCTTTAGAGCGCTTAGCGCGCGAAGTTGCCGCCGTTGAGAAAATATCCGAAAATGAAGCGACAGAAAATCTTGAAAAAATTCTGTTCAAATCTGCTAAAAAAGCATCAGTTGCTAAGGCTGCTGCTGCGGAAGCGGAAGCTACCGAGGCGGAATTTGCAATTGAAGAGAAAAAAGCAGCTTAGTCTGCTCTTTCGGTAATAAAACAATATTTCGGGGGTTAAGACGTAAAGCGTTTTACCCCCGTTTTTTTATCTCAGCCCTTTTTCAGCAATCTTCTTGGCTATATAGGTTTTTTAATATATACTTATTTTATTCTGGAATTTATTTCCATTGCCCTTCTCGCCATTCGGCGCCGCATTACAAATGAGATCATATATAATTGTGTACGCGCACCATACATTCTGAATCCATTGCCCATATCGGTCGCCCCCATATGGTATGGAGTGTCCCTGCTATTCATGGGGATATTGATCAGCTTGCGCGGCTTCATGATCACATTTTTGACCATATCGCGGCGGGTGATCGAATTTTATATCACGGTAATTATGTTGGGTATGGCGAACACAGCAAGGCTTGTGTTGATGAAATTCTGACATTCCGGCGGATGATTTTGGCGCGTTCTGGTTTTACATCGGGGGATTTCGTTTTTCTTCGTGGGCAACAGGAATTAATTTTGGAAAAATTACTACAGCTCCAATTTGCGCCTGATCCTACCAATGTTTTGCTGTGGATGCTCAGCTCAGGTTTATCCAATACGCTTTACGATTACAATTTATCACCGCACGACGGTATTGAAGCATGTCGACAAGGTATCATGAGCATCACGCGTTGGACGAATAACGTACGCAAAGCCATTCGCGCGGAGGCAGGTCATGAGATGTTTTTTACTGGACTTAAGCGTATGGCGCATACAGACAAAACCGCCCCTGCCCCGATGTTGTTTGTACATGCAGGTTTAAATCCTGCACATGCTATTCATGATCAAGGGGATCATATTTGGTGGGCAAGCGATGCGTTTCGGGATATCAACGCCGAATATAAACCATTCGCAAAAGTTGTGCGCGGATTTGATCCCGATCATCGTGGATTGCACCTGAATGGTATAACCGCTACCGTTGATAATGGCTGCGGCTTCGGTGGAAACCTCGTGAGTGTTGGCTTTAATGCCGATGGCAAGGGCGATGTGTTTTTGGAAGTTTAAAAGCACCATACACAACTTAAAACTTTTTTTAATTACATGTTAACCTTTTCGTAAGCTTTACGAATTAAGTTATAAGACGCACCCAATTTAATTACGGAACTTTGCGCCTTAACAAAGCGTTTATTTGGTGTGCATATTTTTATATTGCGTATTGGTTTTCACATGATGAAAAAGGACAATGAATAATATGGCTTATATTGACGATCCACAAACTCAACGCGCGAATACGGATTATATTCGTACATCCATGAATGCGCCGCTCTTGGAAAAGGATCATGAGCTTGATTTGGCGCGTCGCTGGCGTGACGATCATGACGAAGATGCTTTGCACGAGATGGTAAAATCATACACACGCTTGGTGGTATCAGTTGCGGCGAAATTTCGTAACTATGGATTGCCGATGGGTGACTTGATCCAGGAGGGAAATATTGGCCTAATGCAAGCGGCGCAACGTTTTGATCCGGAACGTGATTTACGATTTTCAACTTACGCCACATGGTGGATCCGCGCGAGCATTCAAGATTATGTGCTTCGCAATTGGTCAATTGTACGTACAGGCACGACTGCGGCGCAGAAATCATTGTTCTTTAATTTACGCCGTTTGCGCGCAAATATTGAAAGCCGCGACGAAAAAGAAGGTTTGAGTGATTCCTCTCGCAAAGAAATAGCCACTACTTTGAATGTAAAAGTTAGAGATGTGGAAATCATGGAGGGGCGCCTGTCAGGTGTAGACAGCTCGCTTAATGCTTTTATCGGTGAAGATGGCGAAGATGAGTGGCTTACGATGTTGAGCGATGATCGCCCGAACCCTGAAGATATTGCGTCGAGCGTGATGGACTCACAGGCCCGATCTGTGTGGCTTAATAAAGCGCTTAATGATCTGACGGATCGTGAGGAGACTATTATCCGCCAGCGTCATTTGGGGCATAAGGTTGTTACGCTGGAAACACTGGGCAAACAATTGGGTGTGAGCAAGGAGCGTGTGCGCCAGCTTGAACAACGTGCAATGGAAAAGCTTAAGTCATCTATAGAAGACAGCGTGGATGATCAGGATAATTTATTCCTTGAGGGGTAAGTTTTACTGAACCGCGAATAGACAACAATTAACACGAATATAAAATCCCTGCTTTTTTAGCGGGGATTTTTCAAATCAGAGTAGCAAAATAGAACTCACAAAAAACCTCTCTCCTTATGGAGAGAGGCGGGATGCGAGGGATTACTCCACTATCGTTTTATAAAGTCGCCCAGCAACCAGATTTTCGTTAGGCCCTAGCCCGTTAAGGGTGCGGAAGCGTTCTTCCTGAAGCTGGTCGAATGGTTGGCGGCGGGACATGGATTGCACGCTGTCTCCGGCTCCTGCGGTGAAGATATCAACGCGTTGTGGACGAATGCTATTTTTCTCCGATGCGGTTAAATTACGGAAGCTATAGGTTGTACGTTGCAAATCTTGGGAAAGGCTATCACCCACATTTGTTGGCACAGCCATCATGAAGCGCGCATAGCTTGAACCAAACTGGATGGCAACCAAACGGATATTCATGGCTTGGTTGTTTACAGTGCCTTGGAATGAAGCGGTAGCGGCTGGCATACCGTTAACCGTGATATTTTCCAGTCCTGTTACAGGTTTCCCTTCGACCCAGCTTTGGATGTAGTTTGTTGGGCTTACCCCTTTGGCGCTGGCCATATCAAACACAATTGCCGCGCCAGATTTATTTGTTGCCACCACTTGTGCGGGTTGGTTTTGAAGGGAGAAGCCTGAAGGGACTTCGAATGTGAAATTCATTTCAGGGTGATAGAATTTTTGACCGCGAGCAAAACCTTGTTTGGCGCTGTCGCCGTATAGCATGCCATCAATCATTTTCAAATGGCGATCATGATTTGTGACGCCGCCGTCTTTGGGGTACACGCTGGCTTGGTTGCGTGTTTGTGCGACGCGTTCAGCCGTGGCGGGGTGCGTGGAAAAATAGCTATCGCCCGTGCCTTCACGGCCTGCTAAACGCGATTCGATTTCAGATTGGCGTTGAAGGGAATAAAGGAAGTCGGGCATAGCTTGAGCGCTATAGCCGCCGCGAGTCATATAACGAAGCCCTAAGCCATCGGATTCGCTTTCTTGTGAGCGTGAATAGGAGCTGAGATAGAGGTTCGCCCCTACGCCCAACGCTTGGGATGCGCCCGCGTTACCGATTACTGCGCCGAGCACACCTGCGCCCAATGTTGTGACTACGCCGCGTGAATAACGCTCAGCGGAGTGGCGGGCGGTGATGTGACCTGCCTCGTGGGATAATACGGCGGCCACTTCGGCCTCACTATTGGCCAACGCCAAAAGTCCGCGTGAGATATAGATATAGCCACCTGGCAATGCGAACGCGTTTACAATAGGACTGTCGACCACGAAGAATTTATATTGCACATCGGGGCGTTCGGTATCTGCGGTTATGCGGTTGCCGATTTCGTTCACATAGGCTTGGATTTGCGCGTTTTCGTACAAGCCATATTGCTGGATGATTTTTTCATGTTCGCTTGCGCCGACTTGCACTTCTTGTTGGGGAGACATTAATCCAGCGAATTGTTTGTTGCCTGTTGCGGGGTTTGTTGAACATGCCGCCATTAAAATGGTGCTTGAGAGAAACAAAAGCTTGAAATTGCGCATAGGTTTAATCCAATCTGTATATCTTATGAAGTTAAAAACAAAAATTACTGTTGTGGCGATGATTTGTCTAGCCACAGTTTATCTTTCAACGGTTGTGTATGCGGATAAGTTCCCTTCGAATGCACTGGAATCGTTGAAGCCAACGACGCATGCAAAAGTGGTGGAGGTGATTGCGCCTGACACGATCAAGCTCTCGGACGGGCAAACCGTGCGTTTGAGCGGGTTGCATTTCATTGATTACAGCCAAGATAACGCTGGGTCGTTTTCTTTGACGGTCATGAAGGTGTTGAACGATATGCTGGTAGGGCAAGAAACTATTTTGTATCAAACGGCGAAAAAGGATTGGGGGCGGACAAATCGCATGGGGCATAGCCTTGGGCATATTGTGCGCAAGAGTGATAATGCTTGGGTTCAGGGGACAATTATCAGTCTTGGGCTGGCGATGGTAAAGACGGGAGCGCGTAATCCGGAAATGGCGAAAGAGCTGTATGCGCTCGAAGATCAGGCACGGCTTGCAAAGATGGGGATATGGGCGAAAGACATGCAGACCTTATCGCCCGAGCAAGCTGGCGACCATTTAAAAACATATCAGGTGGTGGTTGGCGTAATTGAAAGTGTTGCTTTAAAACAAAACCGCACCTATTTGAATTTTGGAAAAAATTGGCGAGATGATTTTACGGTTTCTATTTCGCCAGAGGATAAGCGTGCATTTAATAAAGACGGCATGAACCCGATGGAATGGAGCGGAAAGCGCGTGCGAGTACGCGGGATGACCGAGGAATATAATGGGCCATATATAGAAATTGACCATCCAGAAATGATTGAGGTGCTAGATTGACCCGTCGACACACCACAGAATCATTTCCGCTATTTCCAGCGATACAGCCCTATTCTAGCGGATTTTTAGCAGTGGACGACCTTCACAATATTTATTGGGAGCAATGCGGCAATCCCGATGGTGTGCCGATTGTTTTTTTGCATGGCGGGCCTGGTGCGGGAGCGACGCCCATGCATCGCCAGTTTTTTGATCCTGATTTTTACCGCATTATAATTTATGACCAGCGTGGTGCGGGACGCTCTGCCCCGTTGGGGGAATTGGAGAAGAACAATCGCGCGGCACTGGTTAAGGATATGGAGGCGTTGCGCCTACATTTGAACATTGATCGCTGGCATATATTTGGCGGGTCGTGGGGCGCGACCTTGGCACTTTCCTATGCTATTGCACACCCAAAGCGGTGCTTGAGCATGATTTTGCGCGGTATATTTTTGTGCGAGCAAAGTGAGATCGATTGGTTCATGGAAGGTATGGGGCAGATTTTCCCCGAAGCGCATGAGCAATTTGCAGGACTTTTCCCTGAAGCGGATTCAGAAAATCTTTTAAAGCTTTATTATGCAACGCTGATGGGGGAGGATGCCAAGCTCCAGATGCAGGCCGCAACATGTTGGGCTTTATATGAAAGCGCATGCGCTCTGCTCTATCCGAATTATGAAACAATTACGACGGATGAACAACAAGCGGGGGCTTTAGCGCTAGCGCGGATTGAAGCTCATTATTTCATGTTTGGCGTGATTAAAGCCGAAGATAGCTTGCTCAAACAAATTGCGAGCATAAAACATATCCCCACCACGATCATTCAAGGGCGTTATGATGTTATATGCCCAATCAAAACCGCTCATGCCCTACATCTGGCATGGCCAGAAGCCGATTATGTGATTGTGCCTGATGCTGGACATTCGGCAATGGACCCGTCGCTTCGTTCACGCTTGATTGAAGCCACAGAACATGCGAAAACATTACGGATTTAGCCCTATAACCTAGAGAATTATATGCAATTTAAAACATTAAGAGATATGGATTTAACGAATAAACGCGTATTGTTGCGCGCCGATCTTAATGTACCATCGCAACGCAGTAAGGTTATGGATGCAACGCGAATTGAGCGTTTAAAACCGACAATAGATTATTTGCGCAAAACGGGTGCGCGGATTTTAATTCTTTCGCATTTTGGTCGCCCAGACGGAGAGCAAAATCCGCAAATGTCTCTAGCGTTTTTGATTCCTACGCTTGAAAAATGCTGGGGCGTTAAGGGTATTCGTTTTGTTCCCGATTGCATTGGCGAAAAGGCAGAGCGTGCGGCGGAAAATATTAAGGCTGGCGAGATTGCATTGTTAGAAAATGTACGCTTCCACAAAGGCGAGAAAGCCAATGATCCTGAATTTACGGCGCAGCTTGCGCGCCTTGGTGATGTGTATGTGAATGATGCTTTTTCGGCTGCTCATCGCGCTAATGCCAGCACAGAAGGTTTGGCGCATCATTTGCCTTCCGCAGCAGGTCTATTAATGGAAGAAGAATTAAAGGCGTTGAATGCCGCGCTGGATAAGCCGCAAAAACCAGTGGCGGCGATTGTGGGAGGCTCGAAGATTTCTAGCAAGCTCGGCGTATTAAACAATATCGCGAAAAAGACAGACTATCTTATTTTGGGCGGGGCGATGGCCAATACGTTTTTGTATGCCACAGGCGCAGATGTCGGTAGTTCTTTGTGTGAAAAAGATATGAAAGATGAGGCGCTCGCTATTATAAAAACGGCGAAAGATTCAAGCTGCGAGATTGTTTTGCCTATCGATAGTATTGTTGTTGAGGAATTACACAGTCACGCAACATCACAAAGCGTTGATTCGACCGCTATTCCTGCGAATAAAATGGCCATTGATGTGGGTGAAAAAAGCATTGCGCGGGTGAAAGATATTTTGAATCAATGCCGCACGCTGCTGTGGAATGGACCCATGGGTGTGTTTGAGATTAAACCGTTTGATCATGGCACAAACGCTCTGGCCAGACATGCTGCGCAACTTACTCAATCTGGTGCTTTAATTAGCGTAGCAGGCGGCGGAGATACGATATCGGCGCTTGAAAATGCGGGTGCTCAGGATGGGTTTTCTTACATCTCAACCGCAGGCGGCGCGTTTTTGGAATGGTTGGAGGGCAAGCCCCTGCCTGGTGTGGCAGCGTTAGTGGAAAATGCGCGTAGGGCTGCGTGAATTAACGGTCAGCATTTAAAACTCAATGATATTTAAAACTTCGCGGGCGGATTGTGCGGTAATTTTATCGTAATATTCCATAGCGACTGTCATATTGCCCATGTCGACCATCTCCCCTTTTCTACGCACGGCATTGGTGAGTAGGAATATTGAAACAAAATCCTCTTTAGGCACATTATGCGCTTTGCACACAGTTGCGAGGCCACGTCCCTTCTCTTGCTCAAGCAAGGAAATGATGTTTGCTGGCTCAATAGCGGTGAATAGAGAAAACTGCGCGATAAAATTTTGAATTGCGCCGCGGCGTAGGCCGCCGAGTATCATTTTAACAGTCAGTAAACCTTTGTCACGGTGGCGAAGCGCGGCGGTGAGCATACTTTGTGTTGGCATAAAATTGCTATGATCAACCTCTTCCAAAATATCATCAACGGCATCAATAATGATCTCCGCATTTACGTTGTACTCGACTTCGATAAAAGCTTTTACTTCTATGCTGACATGCTCATATAGCTTTTTGGCCAACTCACTGTCAACTTCTTCACGTTGTAGAAAAGGCATTGCCAAGGGCTCTGAAGTTTGCACCATATCACTTAACGCGACCAAAGCACGTGGCGTTAGTTTGATATCGTGATTTTCAACAAGCGTGAGCGCTGCGTCTAGGTTTCTACATTCTGCGAGAAGTCCGATTACCTCATCGCCCATCTTTTTACGCGCAGCAATGGCGCGCCAGTATTCAGGTCCTTTGGCTTTAATGATGTAAATGAGATCCGCATCGCCCAAAACAGGGCTGTTGGTTAATATTGGCCTCGCCACTTCAATTTCATCATTAGCCAGCAACAAAACCAAACGCAGGGGAACAGTGTCGTAAGCAGATAATTTTTCAGACAATGCTTGCCTGAAATCCATTTCAGCTTGGCGGGTTAAGCCGATTAAAACATCTGCGATTAATTCGCTTTCATTGTGGCTAAGCCCCATTTCCAGCAATTCGCAAACCGCCGCAGTCAATTCTTCACGTGCTTGCGGTTGCTCAGATTTAGCAAGTTTGTGGATTTTTTGGGAATCGTAAAGGCGCACCAACAAGGGTGTTACTTTTGATTTTTTATCTAGAAATTCCAAATCCATTTTATCCTACAACTAATTTATTCGAATGAAATACGCTGCTAATCGTCGCAAAACGTGAAAGAAAGTGTTCAAACCCAAAGGTTTTACTCAGTTTTTTACGCAAACATTCGCAATATCACACTATAATATATACACGGTTTATGTTATAATTTGGTTAACATTGCAGTTGAAAAGCTTAAATACCCGCGGATAATAGGGGTTTTTATTAATAAAATAACTCATATTCTTATACTCTTTATTAACGCATAAAAAGTATACTATAATAAGAGTATATGATTTTTCACTATAAGAAGAAAGAGCAGATAGCATGGCAGGCCCATTAAGCGGTATAGCAGGACAACCACAAGTACCGCTTTCCCAGTCCAATTCGGCATCACAGAATAACGATCAAGTTCGTGATCGTCAGGATGCACGGGCGCAAACTCAAACTGACCGTGTTCAGCCACAAAATGCACCAGCAGCACAAAGCCAAGGTAGTAACAATGCCCGCTCGCAAGAACAACTCGACCGCAAGTTAGAAGATTTGTTGGTGGCGCAAAGCCGCAACGGCGATGACTCACCTACGATTCGTCGCGGCTCATTGATTGATTTGAGCGTTTAAAAACATTTTCCACATTATGATTTGACACTATAACGTTATATGAATACTATCCTGTAAAAATGAACAGGAGATTTTTTATGACACAAGTATCTTTATTTAATGTTAAAACAAGTACAAACCCACTAATTAATCCGCCAGAATTGCTTCATGATGCAATTGCATATGATAAAATTATCGCCAGTGAGCATTTCATACCTGCGATTGATTGGGCATTACAGCAGTTACAAGCCAATATTGAGGCTATTAAAAGCAACTCTGCCCCCGTCAGCTTTGAAAATACTATTGTTGCGCTGGAATATGCAGAGGCGGATTTAAAACGCGTAAACGCAGCGCTTGATAAACTTAATAGCAGCAACAAAAATGAGGCTGTAAGCAAAGCTAAAAAATATGCTGACACAAAAGTCACTGGCGTGTTAAGCGATGTGAGTATGGATGAAGACATTTTTGCCCGTGTTAAGGAACTTTACGATTCTCAAGACAGCTTAAGCCTTAATCAACACCAGCGACAACGTTTGAATGATGAATACAGAGATCGTGTTCGCAACGGCGCAGAACTTAAGCCAGATGCCAAGGCGCGATTGAAACAGATAAACACCAAACTCGCTGAAAT
>JBBKXA010000043.1:0-29908 GCA_037969235.1 Bdellovibrionales bacterium
CTTGGGCGCCATTGACGAAATCGCCAAATTGCGCTTCCCAGAGTACAAGCGTTTTTGGATCGGCGAGTGAATACCCATATTCCACGCCGAGCACAGCCATTTCCGAAAGAGGGGAATCATGAGCTTCGAAGCGGGGTTGATCGGATTTTAGATGTTGGAGGGGGATGTATTTGGCTTCAGTTTCCTGATCGTACCAGATGGCGTGACGATGAGAAAATGTGCCACGCCCTACGTCTTGTCCGGATAAGCGGACGGGGAAACCTTCGCGCAATAATGCACCAAAAGCCAGCGCTTCGCCCATTGCCCAATCGAAGCCTTCGCCCGATTTGACCATTTCGGATTTTGCATCCAAAACGCGTTGGAGTTTTTTATTGACGACAAATCCATCGGGGACGGTGGTTAAAGTTTGAGCGATGGCTTTGAGTTCTTTGGTTGTGATGTCAGTTTCGCCGCGGCGCGCGCCGTCGGGGGCAATGCTCATGCCTTTCCATACAGCCTCGAGATAATCGGCGTCTTTAGCTTTAAAATTTGTGGCGGCCTGAAAAGCTTCTTCGAGATAGGCGTCGAATGCGTTGAACATATCATCGCATTCATTTTGAGTCATCACACCTTCGGCGACGAGTTGGTGCACGTATTTTTTGCGCACGGTTTCCTGAGTTGCGATTTTTTTGTACATGAGGGGTTGCGTGAAGGCTGGCTCATCGCCTTCGTTATGGCCATAACGGCGGTAGCAGTACATGTCGATTACGATGTCGCGTTTAAATTTTTGGCGGAACTCTGTAGCAATGCGTGCGACATGCACCACGGCTTCGGGGTCATCGCCGTTGACGTGCAGGATCGGCGCGGCGAGCATTTTGGCGACATCGGTTGAATATGGGCCAGAGCGTCCGAATTTCGGCATAGTGGTAAAACCGATTTGGTTGTTGATTACAATGTGGATCGTGCCGCCGACGCGATAGCCGGGGAGCTCGGAGATCATCAATGTTTCTGCGGTTATCCCTTGCCCTGCGAAGGCGGCATCGCCGTGGAGAAGAAGTGGGAGGACTGCGCCCGATTCCGCGTCGCCGCGCTGCATTTGTTTGGCGCGGACTTTACCGATTACAACGGGGTTTACGAATTCAAGATGTGAGGGATTTGCGGTAAGCGATAGGTGGATATTATTGCCGTCAAAGTCACGGTCGCTGGAGGTGCCGAGGTGGTATTTCACATCACCAGAGCCAAGGACATCACCAGGGGTTGAGGATTGCCCCTGAAATTCAGCGAATATAGTGGTAAAGGGTTTGCCCATGACGTTGGCGAGCACGTTCAAGCGCCCGCGATGCGCCATGCCGACGACGATTTCTTCGAGGCCTAATTGCCCGCCGCGCTTCATGATTTGTTCCATCAATGGGATTAAAGCTTCGCCGCCATCTACGCCGAAGCGTTTTGTGCCAGGGTATTTTTTGTGAAGGAATTGTTCAAAATGCTCCGCCGCGATGAGGCGTTGGAGGATGGCGCGTTTGCCTTCGTCGCTGAAATCGGTTTTGTTGCGCGGGGTTTCCATGCGCGTTTGCAGCCATTCGCGTTCTTCAAGATTGCCGAGATGCATGTATTCCGCGCCAATCGTGCCGCAATAAGTTTGACGTAGAACGTTTAGTAATTCGTTTATGGTTATATATTCGATGCCCATTACCCCGCCGATATAGACGGGATGGTTCATGTCGTTGTCTGAAATTCCATGTGTTGTGGGGTCGAGTTCGGGATGTTTTCCCGTATCACGCATTTCCAAGGGGTCGAGTTTAGACAGGAAGTGCCCCGCGCTACGATAGGCGCGGATGAGCATAAGGGCGCGGATGGAATCGTCGGCGGCTTTTTTGACGTCTTGTTGGGTGGCTTTGCCTGTCGGTTTTTTTGTATCATTGGCGGCGTCCGATAATTGCGTAGTGTGTCCGAAGCGGCGAGAGGCGCGGGAGTTTGCTTTTGGTGTCCAGCTTGCGCCGCGAAGCTCCTCCAGCCATGCGGTTTCGTTTTCATCCAGATTCGTGAAAAATTCTTGCCAGCTTTGGTCTACATTGCCCGGGTTTTCAACAAATTCTCCATAGAGTTGCGTGATATACTCCCCGTTTGGGCCAGAGAGAAAAGTCAGATTTTCGGATGTTTTGGTCATGAAGCTTATACCTTAAATTTTTTAATGTGCTCTACTATAAACCACAGATGGACACAGATAAACACGGATTTTTAATTATTAGGGATATAGATGAATGTGAGAGAAATGATAGAGCTTGAAACGATTTTAAGATCGCAAAGCTTTGCGCAACTCTGCTATGGCGTTGCTTTCGCCGGCGCTGATGTTCATGGGGTTGTTGGCATCGTTTTTGGTGGAGAGTTTTTGGGTGATTTTGCCCACTAAGCCAGCGAATATTCCAGTTTGTTTTTCATCGTCTTCGAATTGTCCGAATTCACCGTAGGCTTGGGCGACGGTTTTTGCGACCTCCATGAGGGATTGTTTGAAGTTTTTTAACGCCGTTTCACGCGATGGTTCGGGCGTGTTTGCGGTTAAAATGGCGATGGCTTTGCGGGCATCGTCGGGGGCATTGAAGCTTTTCGCTTCCCATTGTGGCCAGTGGTCTTGCATATTGAGGGTCATTTCAAAAATTTCGGCGACAACGGGTTGGTCATCATGGAGATTTGCAATGGCGCGGATGCAGGCCTCTAGCGCAGAAATTTCGCGTTCGTCATCTACTTCGCCCTCTTCGTCTTCGGCGTGGGAGATATAAACGCCGACTTTGTATGGCAGGCTGGCGAGATATTTTTGATCTTCTGGGCTTAGGCCATCGAGAAATTTCATGTGCAGCTCCTGTTAAACGCTATATTGCAGGCCTAAAGCCCCCGCCAAAGCCATCATGGCTTTGCGTTCGCTTGGACTAATGCTTAAGTATTGGTCGTAGGTTTTTGCGGGTTGTTTTTTCTGCGTGGCTTTGTATTTGCTGATGTTATAGGCCACGTAGGTTTTTAATTTTTCGATGGGTGATTCTGGTTGAGACTCTCGGAACGCCAACGCTACGGCTTCCCCGATTTCAATTAAACGCATGGTGTAGGTTTGCACTTCTTTTTCGTCGAAATGACTACGTAGGATTATCAAAGCTTTGCGACATTGGTCGGGTAGTGTGTCGATGTCTTTAGACCATAGTGCCCAATTATCTTTTTGCGCTACGGTTTCGCGCATCACATATTGCAGGAATTCGGAGCCGAAAACTTGCTCGGCGAAACCGAGAATTATATTGTTTAACGCTATAAGCTCCTTTTCTTCGGCTTTATCGCCGCCCTCGGTGTCGCTTACGCTTACCCAAAGGCCTGCGCGGTATGGTAAGCTTGCGACTAATTGACGCTCTTGGGGGGTTAGAACTTCGAGCATGCTCATATGGTTTTCCTTATTGATTTCTTATTAAGATATAAGTTTACACGCATTTTGCGCTTGCTTCAAATAAAGGATTGCGTAATACGAAAAATTTGTTTATGACTATATAAAACAGGAGGAGAATATTATGAAAGATGTATGGTTTGTTCAGAAAAATGGAGATTTTGCGGGTAAGTGGAGCCAGTTTGCTTCGCCTAGCGCTAACAATCCTGTGAATAGCACGCTTTATTCACCATATACAGGCGGAGCCAGCGAAGATGCGGATCGCGCCGAAATACATGCCATGTGTAGCGAAGAATCTATAAATCAAAGGCAATATAAAATAGATATGCAGTACAAATTGATAATACCCTAACGCTAAACTAAGCTGCCAACGCCTTTACCACAGCATCACCCAAGCCTGCAGGGCTTTCGGACACTACAAATCCTGCAGCGCGCATGGCGTCCATTTTTGCGGGCGCGGTATCATCGCATCCAGAAATAATTGCACCAGCATGCCCCATACGTTTACCCGGAGGGGCGGTTGCGCCTGCGATAAAGCCAGCGATTGGTTTTTTCGTTTTCAGGGATTTGTAAAACTCACAGGCTTCGATTTCAGCGGTTCCACCGATTTCACCAATCATGAGGATGGCTTCGGTTTCTTCGTCTGCCATAAATAATTCGATACAATCAATGAAGTTTGTACCATTTACAGGGTCGCCGCCAATACCGATACAAGTGCTTTGACCAAGACCAACAGCGCCTGTTTGCGCGACGGCTTCGTATGTGAGTGTACCAGAGCGTGAAACAATACCCACTTTACCGCGTTTGTGGATATGACCGGGCATAATACCGATTTTGCATTCATCAGGCGTGATGATGCCGGGGCAGTTTGGCCCAATAAGTCGTGTTTTCGAACCTTCAAGTGCACGCTTGACTTTAACCATGTCCAAAACGGGGATACCTTCGGTGATGCAAATTGCCAGTTCTATCTCTGCGTCAATGGCTTCGAGGATGGCATCTGCGGCGAATGGAGGGGGGACGTAGATCACAGAGGCATTCGCGCCAGTGCGCTCACGCGCTTCGCCGACACTATCGTATACAGGAAGACCGAGATGCTTTGTTCCGCCTTTGCCCGGTGTGACGCCACCGACCATTTTTGTGCCGTAATCAATGGCTTGTTCGCTGTGAAATGTACCTTGGGAGCCTGTGAAGCCCTGACAGATAACTTTTGTGTTTTTACCGACAAGTACAGCCATGTGAAGTGATCCTTTGTGATTAAATAATTCGTGTTGATTACAATAGCGCAGAAGGCGATAAAGTCCAGCCTTTTTGCAGGGTTAATATACGTGTTTTTTGTTTCTTGATATTTTGATGCCACATTAATTATTCACTTCTTATTTGACAAAGATGCGAGTGAAGCTTACTGCTAATATAACACAATAAAAAAGCTGGCTATTAAAGATCAGCAACACACAGGGAGATTTAATTATGACACGTGTAAACAGTGAATGCTCTACAATTGCGTCTTTAGCTTTCGCTTTTCTTGCCGCCTCGCCGCTGCAAGCGCAAGACTTTACACCCCCTCAAAATGATAATAATCACCCACAGGAAAATGAATTATTTTCTTGTAGTTCCCCCGATTGGTCAGCGATGCCGCGGCTGGATATTATTGGAGAGGAGGGTTTTGCGACGGTCTTCATTCATGCGGGTAATGGATTTGGTAGTGGTGTTATTATTGATAAAGATCAGGGACTAATTGTTACGAATGACCATGTTATTGCCAACATAAAAGATGGTGAGGTTATTACTGCGAGTTTATATGCCGCAACCGCAGAAGGGGTTTTTAACAATCTTGGTGCGCCTTACGAAGTGGAATTGATTGGCACGGATGAGGAAACAGATGTTGGCGTTCTTAAAATAAACGACACGATCACCGAAAAGCATAATTGCGCGCATTTTGGAGATAGTAATGCGTTGCGTGTGGGTGAGGGCTTAGATATTTTTGGTGGCCCATTTGGCTTAACCCATAGCTATTCACAAGGTAAGGTGAGCAGTGTAAATCGTTATCTTCCTCAACAATTTTTCAATAAATTTATTCAACATGACGGCGCGGTTAACCCCGGCAATTCTGGAGGGCCGCTATTTAATGAGAAAGGGCAAATCGTTGGTATCAATAGTCAGATTTATTCTAAAAATGCCCAATGGGCGGGATTGTCTTTTGCAATTGACGGGAATGAGGTTCAAGAAACCGTAAGAGCCCTGCTTACAAAAGGAGAGGTGCCGCGTGGGTGGATTGGTGCTGGAGTTAGTGAGACATCGGATGAACAAGTTAAGCAAATGGGTTTAGCCGCAAATGAGCCGAGAGGTGTTTTATTTTCAGGCATTATCCCCGACAGCCCCGCAGACAAAGCAGGGATTAAAGCAGGCGATGTAGCTTTGCGTGTTAATGACAAGCCTATCTACCGTATAAATAGCTTTATGGATACTTTGGAAGGCGAGCATCCTAGCACAATATCTATAAAGGTCTGGCGCCCAGAAAAGGGGGTCATGGATATAAAGTTGCAAACAATGGCGCGTAGCGTGGGTAAAGAAATAAGCGAAGCTTATTATAATGAGCAAATGGAGAAACAGAAACAGCAACAAAAAGAGCAAATGGAGAAGTTGGGAGATTTAACCAACGGTACAGCATTCAGCGTTGAAAAGGTGGATAATGACACTTTCATAATCGAAATCCCCTTGCTTACTGGTGAAAACAAAATTAATGCTGAATTTAAAAATGAAGAAAATCATTTTGTTTTTACTTTTAAGTGGAATCTTGAAAATACGATTATAATTGAGCCCAACGAAAATGGTGTTTATGAGTTATCTGGTGAAGATACTGGTGTGCCTCTGCCTCCGCTGTTAATTTCATTTGATGACGATGGCCTGTTTCAATTCAAATCTTTTAGTATAACAAAACTTGAATTGGTTGAGATTCCTGTGCAGGGGCAGGATATTCCAAAGTTTGAGATGCCAGAGGATGAGCCCGATGGTAATATTGAACCCGATGATCTTCCCAATGATGGTGGTAGCGCCCCTGTCCCGATGCCCACGCCTAATATGCCGACACCTGGGGAGCAATAAGTTATGGCTGGTAAGAAGGAAAAATTGGGCGAAAACTTTGGAAAAAACGCTGAAGGCAGCAATGCTGAAGCAACGTCTGCGGTGCCACCTGTTCGCGAAACGGAGCAACATACTCTGTGCTTTACGTGTAATGGTGTCGATCCGCGTAATTTGAATTCCGATGATATGATCGAACATCTACATAGAGGCACAGTTTTGGCGAACGCCAAAGGTTTAGAGCCAAATACAGGCGGTCACGGATCGGGCGCCATTTTAAGTGAAGATGGATATATTGTCACCAACCACCATGTGATTGCCGGCGCTAGAGAAAACGGATTATCAATCACACTTTATAGCTCAGAATTGGATGCTACGAATAATTTAGGCGCTGAGTATGCTGTATATTTAGTGGGCACGGATCCTGAAAGTGATGTTGCCGTTATAAAAATTTCGAAAATGGATGAAGTTGATGAGCCTTTAACATGTGTGAAGTTTGGTAATAGTGAAGCGCTTCGCAGCGGCCATACGGTAATAGCAATTGGTAATCCGTATAATATGAGCAATTCTCTTTCAAAAGGTGTTGTATCTAACCCTACCCGAACTCTTAACAGCTCAATTGTGCCGTTTATTCAAAGCGATCTGGTTATTAATCCTGGCAATTCAGGGGGGCCATTATTTAATAAATTTGGTGAATTGGTGGGCATTAATAGCCAAATTATTACGAATACAGGGTCATTTATTGGTTTATCGCTGTCGCTTGACGGGAATACAGCGCTCCAAATTATCAATGATTTGATTTGTAAAGGACGTGTGACCAGAGGATGGTTGGGGGCGGATGTGGAAAACGTGCCGCATGCTATGGCCAAATCTATGGGGCATGAGAAAGGCACACCAAAAGGTGTGTTAATTACCAATGTTGAAAAAGGCGGCCCTGCGGGTTTTGCGGGTTTACGCGAAGGCGATGTGGTTAAATCGATTGACGGACAACCGATGTACAAAATGAATGATTTTGTTCGGCAGGTGATGGATCTTACGCCTTATCAGGAATCTTCATTTGTTGTTTGGAATGCGGATGAGGGGGAGAAAACGATTTCGGTTATACCAGAAGATCGGGATGAGACGTTTGCTTATAAAAAGGCTGCGCGTATTGCGGAGATTGAAAAACAGCGTGCGCGTTTGAAAGAAAACGGCACACCTTATAATTGTTGATATGGGCAATAATAAATTCTCGCTGTTTGTGAAGCATGCCACAAAAATAACGTTTCCGATATTAATCCGTATGGATGAAGTTGGGAATTTGGTTCTTCAAAACACAGAAGAAGAGCATTCGCCGAAACAAAAAATTGCACCTGGACCAAATCAGACTTTTGTTTTAACGCCTCCTTTTCCAGGGTATCCGAATATTGAGATACAGCCCTGTGCGAATGGTGCGTTGCAATTTAATGTTGTCACACATAGCGGGCAACGCTACCCGCTACCGATTGAGCCATTGATGCCCGATGCGTTAACGCCGAAATTTGCAAATATGGTGCATATTTCCAAGGGTACACATTACGCTGTTGGATTGAAATTTGAAGAGAAAAGCAACGAAAAATATTTTGTTGTTACACCGGTCTTTATGCCCAACCTATCACCAATCGCGATACGTTTTGATAGCGATGGGGATGCATGGGTGAGTGAAGTGCGATCGCCCGATGCTGCGCCATACAAAATTGTGCCGGATGAGGATGGTCGTTATGAATTGTACGATCCTTTTGGTGCGATGCTACCGCCTTTATTTATTTCCGTTAATGATGAAGGGGCACATGCTTTTGAAACTAAACCCATTTTTGAAGATGAAATTGTGAAGCTTGCTATTATCAGGAGTGCGGAGGAATTGGCGAAAAAACAGGCGCGTGATGCAAATGATCCAGAAATGGGTGATGATAAAAACGTCACGAATGACGTGAACGCGCGCGATAATTTTCACCTTCCTTTCATTGCAATTGGCACGCACCAGATTAAGCCTGAAGATTTAACCATTTAGACTTAAACTATAACGAGACCTACGCATACCGCGGTTAAACCGCGGTATGATGAATGCATTTAATTTTTTAAGCGGCTTTCATCGCTTCTTTTGTTGCGGCTACGACCTTGCGCGCGGCATCATCGAGATCATCGGCGCTGATGATCGGCAAGCCCGAATTAGCCATCAGCTCCTTACCCTTTGCAACATTTGTTCCTTCGAGGCGAACAACGAGGGGTACGCTCAGATCTACTTCTTTGGCCGCGGCGATTACGCCTTGGGCGATCACGTCACATTTCATGATTCCACCAAAAATATTGACCAAAATCCCCTTAACATTAGGGTCAGAGAGAATGATTTTGAAGGCGATTGTTACGCGCTCCGCAGTTGCTCCACCACCGACATCCAAGAAGTTCGCCGGTTCGCCGCCATACAGTTTGATGATATCCATCGTCGACATCGCAAGGCCAGCACCATTGACCATGCATCCTATATTTCCATCGAGGCGAACATAGGACAGTTCATTATCATTGGCGATTTTTTCGTTTTCGTCTTCTTCGGTTTCGTCACGAAGGGCGGCGATATCTTGGTGACGGTACAATGCGTTTTCGTCAAAATTCATTTTTGCATCCAGCGCCATGATTTCATCGCCGACGAGAATCATGGGGTTGATTTCAACAATGGATGCATCGGTTTCGATGAAGCATTTATAAAGATTTGCAAAAAATTTGGTCGCTGATTTAACTTGCGCGCCTTTGAGGCCCAGACCGAACGCGAGTTTGCGAGCGTGAAAGGCACTGATGCCTGTGGCGGGGTCAATTGATGTTTTAATGATTTTTTCTGGTGAATGCTGCGCGACTTCTTCGATATCCATTCCGCCTTCGGTCGAGACCATAAATGTCACACGACTTGAGGCGCGATCAAGCACAACAGAGCAGTAGTATTCTTTTTCGATGTCAACACCATCGGTGACATAGAGACGTTGGACTTCTTTGCCCTCTGCACCCGTTTGTTTGGTCACGAGGACGTTGCCAAGCATCGCTTGCGCGGCGGCTTTTACTTCATCTACAGTTTTGCACAAGCGAACACCGCCCTTCCCTTTGGGGTCATTGGTAAAGTGCCCTGCCCCGCGTCCACCCGCGTGAATTTGCGCTTTAACTACAAATAAATCGCTTTTAAGCTCTTTAGCTGCGGCAACCGCTTCGTCTACGCTCATGGCTGGAATGCCCTTTGGCACGGCTACACCATATTTTTCCAGTAATTCTTTGGCTTGATATTCATGGATGTTCATGTGTTTTTGTCCTTAATATTCGTTTTATTCGCCTTACTATAACAGATGTATGTAGCCTTGCTCCAGTGCGAATGCAAGGGCGTTATTCTTTGTTTATTAACGTTATCTTAATATGTTTTCTATAACATGCAGAAGAGATAGGGAGATAAACAAAAAGTATTTGATGGAAAATGACAGGAAAATTATAAATAATCAAGATGCGGCTTTTGCCGATATCGAAGCTTCTACGTCTTATAACTCTTTTTCAATCAGCAATTTTAACCCCAATACATTATCTGGCAAATTAATAATGACCAATCTTTCTTTGCAAGGGGTTGGGGGCGTTTTCAATGCGATGAGCGGAGATAAAGGTAAAAACCCTAGTGCTACGCGTGAACGCCAAGAACAAGAAAGTCGTTCAGAATTTTTCATGCTTATATTGGAAGATATTCGCCGTATTCAAAACGAGTTGGCGGCGATTGATCTTGAGCGTAAAGCCATATATGTGCGTTTGGATGAATTGGGTATTGAGCATGTAGCAGTGATTGCCGCTATTGCTGAAATTGAAGCGCAAATTAGCGCCGTAGACGAACAAATTTTTACTTTGCGCGATGCTTCGCTCGACAATGTTAAAGCTTTACAACGCATGGAAAGCGAATCACATGCAGTACAAACGAAATTGCTTGAGACGCTGAAGGACTCGCACCCTGAAATTTATGCCGAATATACGGAAAATATTATTCCCATGGAATCTACATACGCCACGATCATTATGGATTTGGGCAATGGCCAAGACGATGCGCGGGGGCACATGATTTGGCAAGATGCGAATGGCGGTTTTTATGTGCGTGATCCTGTTAATGGGCACCCTATTGCGCTTGATCAAAATGACCCACAGGTGTTGGGTGCCATTATGTTAGGTGCGGGAACCAAAACGTTGGCGAGTGAACAAAATGCAGATGATCTTTTGGCTTTTGAAAATAGCAACGAATCTTATGCGCGGTTGGAAGAGAGCACTACGGATAAAGGAGCGTTGCTTGAGATTCATGATCAATTGGTGAATTCGATTGCGGCGCGCCAGAAACTGTATGGTGAGGAATTGCAGTTGCATGCGGAAATTGAGACGCTGAATGCGGAGCGCGCGGCGTTGGTTGAAGAATTGGTTAAGCAAACTCTTGCTAAGGATACTATTGAGAGCGAGATAAACGATTTAAATGCGCGGCTATTGGAATTGGATGCGCGAGAGGCGGTTTTATTAGCCGAGCTGGATGCGCGCACAAGCGAGCTTGCGGTTTTTGATGAGGAGAGTGTCGCGTTATATGCGGCGCTGTCAGACAAGCTTGAGAATGCGAAGGAGCATTTGGACAGCGAGCGTTTGGCTTATGCGCAAACGAAACATTCGGAAATTGCGATTAAGAGCCAGTTAAATGATATTCGCGAAGCCAATATAGGAAAATCTGGGCGCCAACCCGCAGATACCGGAATATTTGCAAAAGTGCGCGGATTAGCTGTGGCGGCCATTGGTGGTTTGCGCGGTGATCAAAATGAGGATGAGGCGCAAATTATAACTTATGAAGGCGCTACCGTTTATTTTGATGTGATGGAATATGCTCCTTATATTATTGATGAAATATCGGGAGAGTATATTTTTATTGATGACCCACAAATTATTGCGGATTTGCTTCAAGAAATGTCAGAAGGCAGGAATTTTGCGCAAAATGACAGCATGCTAGACACCACTAAATTGCTGGACATTTTGGTTGAGCGTGTTGAACACGATGTTGAAGCCCAAGTTGCAGAGCAAGCGGAGCGTGTCCAAGAGGCGCATCGTGATATGCGTAATGCACAGGTGGAATTGCGCAATGTTGGCCCTACCGTTGCAGATTACGAAGCCTACGCGTTGCGGTTAGAATCGGAGAAAATGCGTGACGGAGCGCCTGCGGTACGTAGCCCCGATACAGGAAAATTACGGGACCTTGCTTTTGCGCCAGCGGCAAGTGCGGAACAAGGCAAGACAATTGAAATCGCCGAAAAAGCGACGCCTGATCCTACAAATTTGGCTCTTGACGCGAGCCGCTAAGATACTGTTTCTTAATGATAAATTATCAAATTCCTTCATATTAACGATTTAGTAAGGTTTACCTTTTATAATGAGGGCACGCGCCATAGGTATGTGCGCGGTTTGTGTAACATGTAATTTAAGGACTAAAAATGGCGGCTGATGCGCCCACAACACAACCAGAGAACTCTAATTCCGCAGCGCCAGTGGTTGATGCTGCTCCTGCTTTTGGTGTTGCGTTTATGGAATTATTTCACGAGATTAAAGGGAATTTTGAGACGGCAAGTGTTATGGCGATTTTTCCAGCTGTTTGGATGAGTGCAATGAATGATGCGAATAATAGTAATTTACGGGATTTCGTTTCTTATGCGGGCGATAACGCGCAAGATTATAAAGCGAGCATTTGGGAGAGCATCTTTGGAGCTACTGATGATCAAACACTGCAAGCTGCAATTAATAATCTTTCGCTTCAGTTAGGAGGAAATTCATCGTTTGTGATGTATCAGACGGAAAAAGAAAAAGAAAAAGAACGCGCAAGTAAGAGGATGACAGATTTAGGTGATGCCGCTATGGCTGATTCCACCACGCAGTTTGTTAATGATTTAAAGCAATTTATGGAGTCTGATGCTACGAAGTTGGCATTGATGGAGATGTTTTATAACATTCGCAATGCGAGTACGCCCGAAGCCAAGCTGGCGATATTAGAAGGTGCGCGCGCGGAGATGTTGGAAAATTTCATTGCGGCACAAAAAGAGAATGACCCTGATTTTGAAATGAGCCCAGAGTGGGAGCAGATGTTTGCCGATGGATGGATGAAGACGGCTAAATCGCTTTTGGGTGCTTCGTTTGCTGGGGGTGAAGGTGGCAAAGAATTTATTCAGTTTCTTGAAGACAACCCCAATGCATTGGAAGAAACGATGCAGCGCATGATACTCGCGAGTAAGGACAATCCTGATATGATTCAGAAGCTTGCGACTTTATCCGAAAGGCAAGCGGAGATTGAAAGTATAACGAAGGACGTTGAGAATTTGCGCACCGCAATTGCGAAGTTTGAGGCGGGTATTGAAGATTTGATTATTGATTCCGCATTTGAAGATACGGCGCCGGAAGACAAATTTGCCACATTGGAAATCATGCAAGCGTCGTTAGCGGAGCGATTAGAGGCCGCCGAGGCATATGGACAGGATTTATATACACAAGGTGAACGGTTGATGGCGGGAAATGCCGGATTTGATGATATTGCCAGTTTTTTGATGCTGGAAGGTGAGCAGATGCAACACGATGTGGCAGCGCAAAATGCGTTGCTTAACCCCGTTGATCAGTTGGCGGCGGATATTGCGAATGGTTTCCCTGAACAGGAAGCCTTTAATATGGTTGAATATGCGAAGAATGCTGGCGATGCGAGTGGCAATGATGAGTTAAATGCGCCTGCGCTGAAACCTGTTCCAGAAGTCGATAAAGCGGCGGTGATTTCCAAGATACTAGCGGAAAATCCATACGGTATATCGGAGGCAGGGCTACAAGATAAGCTTGTCGCCGCTGGTGTGCCTGAAGCGGATATTGCGGATGTTAAAGCCGATTTTCAAGTTGCGGGTGGGAATATGTCGCCGCTTTTGGAAACTCTAGTTGTTAAAAATGGTGTGCGTGTTGGGGGGTTGGCTGGTTTGGAAAAAACTGAAAAGAGCATGTCAGACATGTTTGGGCAAAAAGCGCAGGTCGAGGTGGTTGCGGATACGCCGAAACCAGCGGATCCTGTTATGGTTGCGGAGGTTGCGCCTAAAGATCCTGATAGCACTTTACAAAACAATACAATGGGAGCTTAGTTTAGAAGCATGACGGATAAAAGCAAAATTACGGATACTTTTGTGAATGCAAAAAATGCTACAGTGCCGCTTCAGCCGCCTTCTGATGTGGGGTCTGCCGCTGTTGGTGATGACAGAGGAGAAACACTTCTAAGGCGTGATTTTCGTGATGCTTATATTTCGCGTGATCCCACAGCCGAAGAATTGGCAAAAGGCCGCACGATGATGGACGGTATTTTGTTTGGGCCGGGGCAGTCGACCTCTATGATGCGGGAGTTTGGTATTTTAATTGAATTGATCAAGGCTTTATTTGGAGGTGAAGGGCACAGTTTGCTTAATCCCAACTTTGAAGATTTCACCATGTTGAAAACGGCCTTTTATCCTGAAAAAACATTTACAGATCCTAATGATCTCGTTGCCAGAGCCAAGAGGTTGGATACCGTTATTCGGGAGAAAGACCACCCTGATCGTAAAATGCTTGAGAGCGATCCTTCAAAATTCATTGATGAGCATTTCGGCGGCAAAGATAATGCGCGCGAGGTGCAGGATAGTCTTGTTGAAAGACAAGATATACTAAATCTTCTTAAGAGCACAGATGCTGTACATAAATATTTGCCTGAAGTTTTGGGCACGATTGAACATTATGAATCACATGGACGGGAAAATGTGGTTTGGGATTATCGAAACAGATCCGAGCCAGAAAATGGGCCTTGGACGGGATTAAACCCAGGTGACACAACGCCAGAAGGATTGGTTGTTCCAGAATTTAATAAAATGACGGTTAATCAAGTCATTGAGTGGCAACGCCAATATCTGGAAGAGCAATATGCCGTCCGCACAGATACAGGACAGTATGCGATACCGCGCGGCTCTGGGTCATCGGCAGTGACGGGTTTGCAGTGGACGAAAACAACCTTGGCGCATTTGCGTGACAGTGACCAAAACGATATTGATGGCGATACAATTTTTGATAAAGAAACGCAGTTGACATTGGCGTTAGAGCGATTAATTGAAACTCGTGATTTGGTTGGTTATATCGCTGGTGATATATCTACGGAAAAATTCTTTTATAACTCAGGCTTAGAGTGGGAAGCGTTGCAAAAGTTTGACGAACCTACTAAGGCAGACTTCATGGCGAAGCTTGAACGCATGCGCGATTCTATCCAAAGGGATTTGAACCCTGCGCCTGTTACAACAATAGCCAGCGCTCCCAGCGATGGTTCAGTTTCACCTTCTTAATCCGATTAAGCGGCTTTGCTTTTCTTGCTGAAAAGATGTTCGACGGAGCTGCGTTCTTCGCGGAGTTCTTTTTCGGTGGCGTCCATGCGTTGTCTTGAGAAATCATTAATCTCCAGCCCTTGCACGATTTTATATTTACCGTTTTCGCATGTTACGGGATAGCCGTAGATAACCCCTTTTTCGATGCCGTATGAGCCATCGGAGGGGATTGCCATGGAGACCCAATCGCCGTCCGCTGTGCCGAGTGCCCAGCTATGCATATGGTCGATTGCGGCGCTGGCGGCGCTGGCGGCGCTAGAGGCTCCGCGGGCTTTGATGATTGCGGCGCCGCGTTGTTGTACGGTCGGGATGAAATCATTTTCGTACCAGCTTTGGTCGATCGCCTCCATTGCGGCCTTGCCTTTGATTTTCGCATTGTGAAGGTCGGGATATTGTGTGGCGCTGTGGTTGCCCCAAATTGTGACATTGGTAATATCGGTTGAATGGGTGCCTGTTTTTTCCGCCAATTGTGAAATGGCGCGATTATGATCGAGGCGCACCATCGCCGTAAAGCATTTTGGGTCAAGATCGGGCGCGTTTTGCTGGGCGATTAATGCGTTTGTATTGGCAGGGTTGCCGACCACCAGCACTTTGACGTCACGGCTGGCGTGATCGTTGAGTGCTTTGCCTTGGGGGGCGAAAATGCCGCCATTGGCGGTGAGGAGATCTTTGCGCTCCATGCCTTCTTTGCGGGGCATTGCACCGACGAGAAAGGCGTAGTCTGCGTCTTTGAAGGCTACGTTCGGATCATCGGTTGCGACAATATCATGTAGCAATGGGAATGCGCAGTCATTCAACTCCATCACTACGCCTTTTAGCGCGTTTAGCGCGGGGGTGATTTCGAGGAGGTGGAGAATGACAGGTTGGTCGGGGCCGAGCATGTCACCAGCACCAATGCGGAATAGAAGTGCGTATCCAATTTGTCCTGCGGCTCCTGTTATTACGACGCGTACTGGTTTTTTCATGGTGGTGGGCTCCTTGTGAGAATTGTGAATCTGTGGCGTTAATTTAACCACAGATGGGGGATGATGAACACGGATTTTTTACTCATTATATGTCATCTTGAGCGTAGCCGAGGAATCGTGGAATGACGGAATTTTTAGCTTAAATACTCCGCGCTTTGCATTTCTTGCAGGCGGCTGATGGTGCGGTCGAATTCGAAGGCGTGGTCGTGGCCGCGATAGAGTTTTTCGGGGGTTGTATCGGCGCTGATGATGAGTTTAGTGTTCGCTTCGTATAGCGCATCGATGAGGGTCATGAGGCGTTTGGCTTCGTTGCGGCGGTCGTAGGTGAGTTTGGGGATTCCCTCTAACATTATCGTGTGGAATTTGTTGGCGATGGCGATGTAATCTTCTGCGCCGTGGGGTTGTTCGCAGAGTTGCGCGAAGGTGAGCCTTGCGATGCCTTTTGCTGTGCGTTCGATTATGATTTCGCGGCCTTTGACTTTGATGGTTGCCGTTTTTGGGGCGATGCCATCGGTTAGGGTTTTGAAAATCGCATCTATTTTGTTACGCGATTCTGTGCCTAACGGGGTGAAATAGCTGCCTTCTTGCATGAGGAATTGCGTGCGGTAATCGGTGGGGCTGTCGAGATGGATGATGGTTTGTTTTTCTTTGAGCAAGTGGATAAAACGTAAGAAACGATCACGCTGGAGGCCGCCTTCGTAGAGGCGATCGGGCGGCCAGTTGGAGGTGGAGATGACCACGACGCCCGCCTTATATAGGCCACGGAATAAGCGCCCCAAGATCATCGCATCGGTCACGTCGATCACATGAAATTCATCGAAGCACAGCACGCGGGCTTCGTTTGCGATTTTTTTGGTGAGTTTGTTTATGGATTGGTCGCGGTCGGTTTTTTGTTCGTGGCAGTAATCGTGGACTTCGATCATAAATTCGTGGAAATGCACGCGACGTTTGGGGATATGATCCGGCAGTGTTTCAAAGAATATATCCATGAGCATGGATTTGCCGCGCCCTACTCCGCCATAAATATATATGCCTTTTGGCGCGGGTTTGGATTTTGTAAACAGGCTTTTCTTTGGCGGGTATGTAAGCAATTCTTGATAAAGTGCATCAAGAATACGCATGCAGTTTTCCTGCGCGGGGTCGGGCGTGAGGGCGCCGCTGTCAATTTTTGATCTGTAAAGTGAGAGAGGGGATATTTCCATCCCCTCACTATAATATATTTCAATTCGAATTGCGTTAGAGGATTTTCAGTTGTTGAAATCTAATGACTGAGGATTTTCAGTGTCATTCGAGGAATGATCGTTGGTCCTGATGTATTTATAAGCTCCTGACATATTTTGTTGGCGGAATGCTTCCATCATCATTAATATTTGATTATCATCTGGTAATTCTGCGCGCTCCCAGACTTCACCTAGTCTAATTAAATAAGTTTCAATTCCGCCAATATCCATGTAATCCATCATTTGCTCCTTTGTGTTCGACCAATTAGCCATATAGACAATTCGTACAACAACAATATGGGAATGGCAAGCATTATTTGGCTTATGACATCGGGTGGGGTAATGAAGGCGGCGAGGATGAAGGTGAGGATGAGCGCGTATTTTCGTTTGCTGGCGAGCCAATCGGCAGAAACGATCCCTGCCCTGCCCAACAGCGTTAATAAAACGGGGAGTTGAAAGCATAGGCCGAATGCGAATATGAGAGTCATGATGAGGTCGAGATACTCGCTGACCCTTGCTTCGAGCTGAATGGGGAGTGCGGTTTGTTCGCCGCTCGTTTGGAAACTTAAGAAAAACGGCCACGCCATTGGCAGTACAAGATAGTAGACTACTGCGCCGCCCGCAAAAAATAGTATCGGCGTTGCGATGAGGAACGGCAGGAAGGCGTTTTTTTCGGTCTTGTATAACCCCGGGGCAATGAATAGCCAAATTTGCAAGAGCAAAATCGGGAAGGTTAGGAAGATCCCAGCAAAAAATGCGACCTTAATGTAGGTGAAGAATGCTTCGGTTAGGCCGGTGTAAATTAGACGTTGGTTGTCGCCAGCCTCCATTGACGCCGCGAGCGGGGCAACAAGGAAGCTGTAGATATCCTCCACAAAAGAAAAGCATAGCCCCGTACCCAGCACCATCGCGGCGATAATCCACATGAGGCGCGTGCGAAGCTCTATGAGGTGGTGGGTGATGGGTTGGGCGGTTTGTTGTTCAGTCATGTTCACCGTCCTTTTCATTATGCGGCGCTATGACATCTTCGTCTTCGGCGGCTTCATCGAAATCTTCGGAGCCTAGCGGTTTTTGTTCGAAATTGACGGAGGCGCGGAGGTCGTCAACGTCTGCTTCGTCCATGAAATCGTCGAATTGGCGGGTGATGGCGTATTTCATATATTGAAAGCGGCGAAACAGGCGACCGATATTGCGCATGAGGACAGGGATTTCATTTGGACCAATCACGAAAACCGCAACCGCCATAATGAGGAATAATTCTGCCCATCCGAAATCTAGCATTTTGGAATGATGGAATGTTGGAATGTTGAAGCTTTAGAGATCATCGTCTTTTTTGACTTTTTTCGGCTCGTCCACATCATCCTTTAAGCCTTTTTTAAAGCTGCGAATGCCGAGAGCGAGGTTTTCCGCGATGAACGGCACGCGGCTTGCGCCAAAAACGACAATCAAGAGCAGGATGATAATTAAAATTTGCATGGGGCCGGGTGCCATATTTGATCCTTTATCGTTCTTAACATACGCCTAGAGTGCGCCTTCTATTTCTAGATCGTCTTGGCCGTCTTGTCCATCATCATCTTCATCAAACATATCGGCGGTATCGGGGATGACTTGGATTGCCGGACGGCGATCAAGTAGGCCAGAGGCTTTGAGGTCATCTAGGCCAGGAAGATCCATGATGGATTCGAGGGAGAATTGATCGAGGAAATCTCCCGTTGTTACCCATGTGAGGGGGCGGCCTGGTGTTTCGCGTCTGCGGCCTGGCTTGACCCATCCAGCTTCGATGAGGACATCGAGCGTGCCGCGATGGGTAGTGACGCCGCGAATATTTTCAATCTCGGCGCGGGTGACGGGTTGATGGTAGGCGATGATCGCGAGGGCTTCGAGAGGGGCGCGGGAGAGTTTTTTGTTGATTTGTTTTTCCAGCGCGAGGGCGTCGGCCAAATCGAGCGCGGTGCGAAACGCCCATTGTCCGTCCATTTCCACCAGATTAATACCGCGACCTTCGTAATGCGTTTTGAGTGCCATGAGGGATGCGCCGACATCCGCGCCTTTGAGGTCGCGAGCATGCATATATTCGTGCAGATCCTGCGTGCTAAGCGGGGTTGTGGAGGCGAAAAGCAGCGCCTCGATTACGCGGGTATATTCGTCAAAAGTTTTCATTTTATCCATAGGGCTGTTGCGATGTAGCTCATTGCGCTAATGAGGATGGAATAGATCATGAGGCGCATGAGCCATGACATTTTTTTCTTTTTCGATTTATGTTCTTCATTTTCAATCATCGCCTGTCCCTTCAATGCTGCGCATATAAACGGGGCGAAATAGGCCGTCCTGTTTGATTTCGAGCTTGCCTTGCTTGGCGAGCTCTAATCCTGCGGTGAGGGTAGAGGCGAGCGCGGAACGCCCATATATGCTATCTTTGATTCCTTCGGGCATGAAGCTTTCTAATGTGCTCCAAACGGAGTTTATGCCTTTGCGTGGGAGAGCGCCAAGCATGCGTGTTAAGCGGCTCATGGCGCTGTCCGCGGACATGAGGTTGTATTCGGGCAAGTCATAATTTGCGTCTTCGTGGCGTTGTTTTATGTCGCCATAGGCTTTGAGCAGATCATAGAGTTTGGCATTCCATTGTGTTGTGGTTTTGATTTTCACGCCTTCGGGGGCGCCGCGTGCATGGACATCGTGCCCAAGTTGCGGGCGTTTTGAGAGCGTTTCCGCCGCATTTTGTATGGATTCCAGTCGGCGGAGTTGGAATTGCAGGGCTTCGGCCATGTCTTCGGCGGATGGGTCAACGGATTCATCTTCGCGGGGGAGAAGGAGGCGAGATTTTAAATAGGCCAGCCATGCCGCCATCACAAGATATTCAGCAGCGAGTTCGAGGTTGAGCGCTTTTGCGCGTTCTACGAATTCGAGATATTGACGCACGAGTTGAAGAATGGAGATTTGCAGGAGATCAACTTTTTGTTTTTGCGCCAATTCTAGCAAAACATTGATTGGCCCTTCATAACCATCGATGTTGAGAAGGAGCGAGTCCACATCGTGCGGCGTTTGGTCGATTACGCGCGGCGGGTCTTCTTCGAATTTTGTTTCGATGTTTTCGGCTAAAGCTTGGCTCATGCCGATAAAGTGGGATAAAATGGAGAATTTTGCAAGCGTTTGCGCGCTTTATCGCTTAAATTGGGCACAGATTTTGCAATTTCTTGCATTTCTGCGAGATTTCCGGAGCAATAGAGCGCGGCGTCGCAGCCCGCATTGACGGTTGCGGCGGCTCGCATGGCTTGTGTGCCATAGTGATCGAGCGCTTGCATCGCGATATCGTCGGATACTAAAAAGCCGTTAAAGCCGATTTCGCCGCGGATTATTTCCTCGATCACTTTGCGCGATACGGATGCGGGGTGATCGGGGTCGATGTTTTCGTAGATGATGTGAGCGGCCATCGCCCAGATGTTTGACAAATCGGCGATGTTTGATATTGCCTTAAAAGGGGCGAAATCTTGAGCGCGCAGTTGATCGAGTGATGCGCTGACGCGAGGGAGGTCTTTGTGGCTGTCGACGCTGCCGCGCCCGTGGCCAGGGATGTGTTTGATGATGGGCATGATGCCTTGAGTAAGAAATGTGCGACATGCGGATTCGGCAAGACGGGCGGTGATTTTAGGGTCATCGCTGAAGGCGCGGTCGCCGATAACGTTGTGGGTTATGTCGGTCAGCACATCGAGCACGGGGGCGCAGTTGGCGTTTATGCCGGCGTCGGTGAGTTCTTCGGCGATTCGGGTGATAGTTAAGCGCAGATCGGCGAGCGCGGCGTGTTCATTGGTTTTGGCCTTGTCGCCAAAATCCTGCATTGGGGGGTGTTCACGCCAGAGAGGAGGTTTAAGGCGTTGGACGCGACCTCCCTCCTGGTCGATCAGAATGGGGCAATTGCGCCCGAGCGTGGTTTTGAGGTCGTCGGTGAGGCGGCGCACTTGATCGGGGTTGGCAATATTTTTTACGCCTGTTTTGTTAAAAAGGATAAAACCAAGAGGGTTTGAATCTTTGAAGAAATCGCGTTCAGACTTGCTTAATACCTCGCTTTCGCAGGAATATATGACAGCTGATACATCTTTTAATGACATCTTTATCCGTACGCTATCCTCATCATTGATTACTGCGTGATTAAGCAACCGCCTGGTTTTTGGGCTTTGATGGCGTCGCAGAGGCGGGTGGCGCTGTCTTTGCTTATAGGGCCAGCCTGGATGCGGTAGTATGTGCCGCGTTCACCGAGGTCTGCAGTTGTTACGCGGTGGGATAATTCACCGAGTTCGCTGGAGAATGTTTTCTTGAGTTTGCCCCATTCGCCTTCCGCGCCAGACATGGATTTGACACTGCCAAGTTGGATGTAATAGTTGCCGCTTGTGACGTTGTAATCCGCTTTGGCGTTGCCTGCTGCTGGTTGAACGCTTGCGACATAGACATCATTTCTCTCAACTACGGGAGGAGTATTTGCGGTGGCTGCGTCTTTTTTATCAAGAACGGATCGCACGAAATCTAAAGTTTCAGGGTTTTCACCAGCTTTGTAGGCCATAGTCGGGCGTTCGGTTGTGCTTTTTGACGCTGCCGGGCTTTCCGCAGACGCGAGTGTTGTTGTTTCGGGCTCACGCGGAGTTTCGATCTTTTGCAAAGTGACTGGCTCTGAAGTGGTGGGCACTGTCGCGTTGTCTGTCATGCCAGGATTCATATCGCCATCTGCAGATACGTTGGCCATCGTGGTGACATCGGCGATAGTGCCTTCGTCATCTACGCTTTGAGAATCGGCGGTTATGCCTTGTTCTTTGGCTTCACGGGCGAAGGCGGCCAGTTTGTCCATGCCTTCGTCTGGGGCCTCATCTTCGAACAGATTTTCGATTCGCGCCGCTTGGGGGTCGTCATTCATCGCGCTGAAAATTGTCGTGTCACGATTCGGGATATCTACACCGCCAGCATCGCCGGGGATTTCTTTGTAGGCGAATTGATCGGCGCGCAGTGTTGGGATGTCGGTATTTTCACCATCGGGATAAGCCGCCATTATGATCATGGCGAATACAACGCCGGAAAGCAAAAGCGCACCCGTTGCGAAAAGCGGGCTGGAGAATTTTTGGCCGATACGCTCGCCGAAGATACGCGTTGCTATGCCTGCTTTACGCGCAGGCGCATCGTAGCTGTTGAGGCCGTATTGTTGCGGGCGTTGTTGTCCAAATTTTGGGAAATTGCTGTTCTGGTTCATTTGTTTATCCTCATTTTAACGCAGTTGTATGGCGTGATTCTAAAATTTCATCATAGTTTATTTTAAATCCCAATAAAGATCAAATAAACGCTCATGTTCGCGTATCGCATAGCGATCGGTCATACCGGCGATATAATCGCAGATAATGCGTGCGCGGATTTGTTCGTTCTCCACGCCTCCCGCTTCTTTCACGCGTTCTTGCCAGTTGTCGGGCAAGATGCGATAGTTTTTCGTAAAGGCTGTGAATAACTCGCTGATGATGCGTTCAACTTTGAGATGGATGCGCTCAATTGTGTAATGGCGGTACATGCGTTCGAATAAAAAGGCGCGCAGTTCATCGACTTTATCGCGCATATCATCAGAAAAAGCCACCATTTGCCGCCCTGCCCCGCGCACATCTGCGGCGTTTTGAGGGTTGAGCGTTTTAAGGCGCGCTTTGGTTTCAATCATCACATCTTCAACCATCGCGCCAATCATTTGACGAATGGTTTCTTGAATGAGATAGCGTTCTTTAAGCTCGCCATATTCATCTTTGACTTTTTCTATGACTTGGGCGAGTAGAGGGATATCGTGAAGATCTTTTAATGTGAATAAATGCGCGCGCAGGCCGTCTTCAACATCGTGATTGTTATAAGCGATATCATCGGAAAGTGCGGCGACTTGAGCTTCGACGGAAGCGTGTCCATGGAGTTCGAGATCGATTTGCTCTTGGAGTTCGCGCACAGCAATTTGTGGGTTTGAGACTGGGCCGTTATGCTTGACCACGCCTTCGAGTGTTTCCCATGTGAGGTTAAGGCCATTCCAGCGCGGGTATTTGCGCTCCAACGTTGTGAGAACGCGCAGGGATTGGTCATTGTGTTCGAAGCCGCCGTATGGCTCCATACATTTGGAGAGGTAGTCCTCACCGATATGTGCGAACGGGGTGTGTCCGAGATCATGCGCTAGGGCGATGGCTTCGGCGAGGTCTTCGTTGACCATGAGGGAGCGTGCGAGGGAGCGCGTGACTTGCGCGACTTCGAGGGTGTGGGTTAGGCGCGTGCGGAAATGGTCGCCTTCATCATAGACAAAGACTTGAGTTTTGTATTTGAGTCGGCGAAATGCGCTGGCGTGGATGATGCGGTCATGATCGCGTTGGAAGGCGGTGCGGTGGGCGCTGTGTTGTTCTTCGTACACTCTGCCACGTGATTCTTCGGGGACACATGCATAGACCGCGAGAGGCATGGCGCAATAATTATAGGATAGTTCGCTGCTCATATCGTTCTTTCATCTTGCTCAAATTGTAAACCATACTATATAATAAGATATGAGCTTAAACATTGACGATAGCGCCGTAAAGCGGATTGATGAATTACGGGAAAAACAGGGGAATGACGCGCTTATGTTGCGTATTACCGTTGAGGGCGGCGGCTGTTCGGGTTTTCAGTATAAAATGGGCATGGATGATGCGGTTAAGGATGATGATCAGGTGTTTGCCGAGCATGTGGTGACCGATATCATGACGATGGCTTTTTTGAAGGGATCAACCATTAAGTTTAAGGACGAGATGGTTGGATCGGCGTTTATTATAGACAACCCGAATGCCAAGGCCAGTTGCGGTTGTGGCGAAAGTTTTGCGACTTAAGCTAGCGTTTAGATTTATGGGATTTGTGGTGGCTCCTGTTGGTCGGGTTTTGAGAACCCTTTGCTATCGTAATATTTTTTATTTGTTAGAAAAATCCTGTTACTAACCTCTTGATAATTATTTATAATGGCCGTTCTATCTAAAGACAGAGTAGAAGTAACTGTTGTTAATACATCATAAACTTCATCTAACAAATTTTTATAAAATCGCCCTTCAGGAAATAATATTTTAGAATCAACATCTTGATAGTTATGGCGTTTTCCAAAGCATGTTAGACTTGCAGCCGTAGTGATGAATTTATTCAAATCTTGTTCGTTTATATTTTTTGCCATGCAGATATGTTTAAAACCATTTAAAAAATTCTTTGACAGCGTGCGAAACATATCAATATCGGCGCCATTGACCATTTGTTTTCCGCTTTTTGATTGCGCCATTACAAGTTGATCGGCGAGCATTTCGAAGCGTTGCTCAATGGTAAGCATCGGCGCTTTGTAGCCAGCATTTTTGTTAAATGGCAACAATCGTTTTCCCTGCTCTATCGACTGTTGCTCCGCGACCAAGGCTGGATGATTGTTTTCGTGGGCATTTTTGTAATCGCTATGATCTGTATCCATTAAGTAAGCGGTTGCGCTGCCAATTTCGCTCATCATTTCCGAGGCGATTTCAGGCCTGCAGTGCTCTATATACTCGCGAATAATTTTTCCTGTGACATTAGGAAAGTCTGTAACGGTTGTGTTTGGGGCATGTTTGGCTGATAAAAATGTTTTAAAAGCGAGATTAATCATTTGAGCCGCGCTTTGAGCGGCATGACCGGGATTTACGGTTTCCATTGCAACGCGAAGATTTTGCGCATATAGCATGAAATTATCAGCGTATTGTGGATCGAAATGGCGCATATTTCGCGCGCATTCTCCAAATTTTGCATTAATCACGTCATGAAAATTTTTATTTTCATCGGTTGGGGATTGGTCCGCCATGTTTTGCCCTGTCTGTTTTTTTTTGCCTGTATTTGGCATTTATATTAAGGCTTAGCAGAGTTTTTAAATTCCATCAAGAAAGATACGCTGACATGGTTTATAGATTGGCTTCGGGATTGTCGGGTGGGCTGGGGAGTTGAGCGATGGTACCCTGACTTCTTTTGAACCTAAATTGTATAGACGGGGCAATATTATTAACGCGGCTTTCAATATCTTGTAAAATTTGTTCTTCGTTAAAATTACAGTGCAGTTTGAGCATAGCTACACAATCTTTAACGCCTTTTTGTGCCATATTTAATGCGTTAATACCTTCACCATTTTGTTTTCGTATTTCACGCATGGCATCAGCGGCTATAAGCGAGCGTGCAGCGCCTTCAATAAAACGGCAATATATATCTTCCTTGGATGGTTCATACATAAGCCCTAAATATTCTCTGTAGAAATTCTGCGCATAGGTATCCCATTCATCCATGTGGCTTATTAAAGTTTGCCCTCTGGAAAAAACGCGGTGATCTTCAATGATTTGTGCCAGAGGGTTTTCTGGCTGTAAGCTATGGACCGCGTTCTGTGAAGCTATGGTTTCCCAATCGGGATATTTAATTTGGGGGGTGGCCTCAATAACACGCCTTACCGATGGTTGTTCTGTTTTCATTCTTTCCAAGAATGTGGGCTGATCGGACGTGGGTGTTAGTTGTGTGCTTTTTTCGATCATACGCGTGGTGATAGCGGCGGCGATGTCGTTCATTGCTTTTTCGCTATCTAAAGTCACTTTCGTATTTGAATGTTTAATTACAGATTGTATGGTTTGCTTAACTAGATTAGCATATTTATCAGGCGTTTCTAATATGATGTTGGGGTTGTTAATTACAGTATCACGCGCGATATGGATCATATTGGCGGATGCGTCGAGCAAATTTTTATAAGCCTCTTCATTATTTTCAGTGCTTTGGCTCAGCATGCCCATAGCTTTTTCAAAATCGAATACATACCCAGCAAATTCTATTCCTGCTTTATGATTGATGTATTTTATTCCTATAATCAAATTGTCCATTTCAGGAATGATATATGATTTAGAATTTTCCTGCTCACTCACCGCTTATCTCCATGTTGCTTTAATTATTGTCATAGCACAGGGGTTTGGCGATTACAAAGAAAAAGGTTTATAGATGCGCGTTTTAATCGCCGAAGGGAAACATTCTATCGTCAAATGGAATTGCACGCGAGGTCCCTTGGCCATAGCTTGGCTGTAATCGAATATCACTTCTTCTTTTTGGCTCACCGCCTCGGTTAGAAGGTGAATCCTTGCAATAACGATTATATGGATCAAGCCCATTAATTCGTTCGTAAAATTCTAAAATTTCACGCCCCGCATTCCCAAAAACTATAGATGTATTTCTTTTAGCCTCTAGCCGCTCATGTGTAAGGGAAAAACTTTCCATCGCACTGGATAGCGGTAATGTTGCAACTCTTTTCGCGTCGTTCGAATAATTTGGATCAACAATATTTAAACCGTAATCAACCAGCGTTTCATGATTGGCTAATGATTTGTCTGTTAATTTATGACGACCAAGAATTTCAATGGCATATTTTAAAATTGAACGAGATACAGCCTCCGTACCATTTATTTTTATTCCACGCTCATCCGCCTTCTCTTTAACTATTGCCAGGAATAACATTCTTGCATATCGATCCACCCAATTAGAATTCAAGCGGTTTTGCTTTATATTCTCAGGACTATTGGCATGGACAGCCATCACGAAATCAGAAAGCGTTACGCGCTTATCATCGGCTATCATGAGTTTTTGACGCTCTATTTGCTGTTTAATTGTTTTGCATTGCGCATCATACTTCGCAACACGATCAAACATTTTGTTAATAAATCCCATGTTATGCACTCTATACAAAGCTATATTAATATGCAAACAAAAAGATTGTTTATTCCCCTGCCCTGCTGCGCCATACTGCGGGGATGAAAATTGTATCTTGGAATATAAATTCTTTGAAGGCGCGACGGGGGCATGTTGAACAATATTTAAAGGACGCCGCGCCAGATGTGTTGATGGTGCAGGAGTTAAAAGGCGAATTATTTGCGCATGAGGAGTTTGAGGCGTTGGGTTGGCACACGGCGGCGGTGACGCAAAAGGCGTATAATGGTGTCGCTGTTTTTTCAAATACGCCGATTGAGGTGTTACAGACTTCGTTGCCCGGCGATGATGAAGATACGCAAGCGCGGTATCTTGAATTTGAAACCAATGGGGTGCGGTTAATTGACATCTATTTGCCGAATGGAAACCCTGTGGATACGGAGAAATACACCTATAAGCTGGCGTGGATGGCGCGACTATTTATGCGTCTTAAAGCATTGCGTGATGCAGATATAGCCTTCGCGATTGGTGGGGATTTTAATGTGATTCCCGAAGATCGCGATTGTTATGATCCCAATGTTTGGCGCGATGATGCGCTGTTTTTGCCGCAAACGCGTGCGGCGTTTCGCAAATTGATCAATCTTGGGCTGTATGAAGCCTTTCGCAGTTTGGATAATCGCGCGGGGCAATATACGTTTTGGGATTATCAAGCGGGGCGATGGCCGAAAGATGAAGGGATTCGCATTGATCATTTTTTGCTTTCGCCCGAAATCGCTGACAAATTGATTTCTTGCCGCATTGATAAAACGCCGCGCGGGTGGGAAAAACCTTCGGATCATACACCGATTATGATTGAGATTGCGGTGTGAAGGCAAAAATCTGGCTGGTTATAATTTTATGTTTAACTGGGGGGTGCGTGAGGTCTTCGCCAGATGCGCATCTGGATTATTTACATTCTAAAGGCATCGCTCCACCGCAAGTGCAGGGATTTTCGCATTGTCATGGGTATGGATGCATAGAAATGCGCGTGGTGAAGATGGACAAAGCGCATTGGAAAGCGATTAAAAAGGTTTTCACCCCTGCCCCGCGCGATGCTCAAGCGGAACGCAGCGCAATTGCCAAGGCGGTTGGGGCATTTGAAGTTATCGCTGGGGCACAAACGGGTACCTCAAATGATATTGGCGGGACATTTTATAAATTTGGCCCCGGTCAACTTGATTGTGTCGATGAGAGTATTAACACCACTATTTATCTGAACATGTTAGAGCAAAGTGCCTTGATGCGTTTTCATCATGTGCTTTCACCCACGGCGCGTCTGCCGATTATACATGCAGGGCGCTGGCCGCATCAGAGCGCGGTTATTGAGGATATAGAGAGCGGCGAGCGATTTGTTGTGGATTCATGGTTTCATGATAATGGGGTGGTTGCGGAGATAGTATCTATAAAAGAATGGAAAGACGGATGGAAACCCTAGCGTTGTTGTGATACGATTCTTGCAATTATTTTTTCTTGTCCTAATTTTTATCAATCGGGGAATATTTAATGAAATCATATCTGAAATTTGCGGTGTTAGCGTTAGGCGCATCTGGTGTATTGGGATTGGGCGCATGTGCTGTCGATGATATCATGCGTGATGAAGTTTCAATGCGCATCGCCAGCCCCGCGTGGATGGTTAAACGTCCCGTTGATGCGGGCGGTCATAATTTAATCGCTTTTGAACGCATGCATGAGCGTGCGCAATCTGCAACGGTTTATGTTGAAGGCGATGGCGAGGCAGTGATTGTAACGCCTGATCCTACAAAGCCTGATGATCCTTATGGGCATGTGAATTTTAATGCTACGCCGCGCAATCCTGTGGGGTTGCATTTGGCCTCTAAGGATAAGGCTGAAAATTTGGCATATATTGGTCGTCCGTGCCAATTTTCAACGCTGATTAATGATTCCAATTGCGCATCACATTGGCAAGCCAGCACATCTGGACGCTACAGCCCGTCTACGATTGCGGCATATAGCACATTTTTGGATGGTGTGAAGGCGCGTTATGGTGTGACGACATTTGATATTGTTGGCTTTGGCGGCGGCGCGACGATTGCGGCGTTGATGGCGGCGGAGCGTTCGGATGTTTTAACATTGCGCACGGTTGCGGGGAAATTTGACATGACAGCGCTCGATCCGTCTGTGTCGAAATTGCGCGATATTCCGCAACATCACTTTATAGGTGGGCAAGATGTGGTTGCACCTCCTGCTGAGCTGGAGCGTTATCTTCAAGCGATTGGTGATAGTGCGTGTGTAGATTATACCTTTATTCAAGAAGCGAGCCATGAGCAGGGCTGGGTTGAAAAATGGCCAGAATTGTTAAAAACAGGCATGCCACAATGTTATGTAGCGCCAGAGCCAGCCTTTGTTCCGATAGAGCGCCCCGAGCCGATATACTACCCACGCATGGGCGGTAAAGGCGGAATGAAGTAGAGGGCTGTATATTTTTAGATATAAAAAAGCCCAGATCCAAATGATTGCAGGCTTTTTTAATTGAAACGTTTTAATTCAAAGTAATGGAAGAATCATCAAAGTCGGGAAGTATAATTCTTGACCGATCACATGAATCGTCATCTGGCGCATATCCAATGCTAGCAAGCTCTTGATCCAGCTCATCAGATGATAGATCTCGCTGCAACTTCATCGCTTTATAAATTAGATAAGAATACCCCGCCACATTCAAAGACAGCTCTTTAAAAATTGGGCTCAAAGCTTTTGTACTTGCTGTTGCTTTGCTTTCACTTAAAGCTGAGTATGCCGCCTCCGCCATACTTATGAAATAATTATTATTAACGGCTCTTTCATCATTCCCGTTTGGGAATATTGCAGGAAAAGCCATGCCTATTTCGCCAAGATTTTGTAAGTGAAGTGATCTTTCTCTAGATGAATCTGCCTCTACAGCGTACCTATATATAGTTGCCAATGCTGGTATTCCTGTACGTGATCGCATACTCAATTCATCAGAGTTCTGAAATTGAAACCTCATTAATAACGCCGTTAAATACCAATGCGTATTATCATCCATTTCCAATCCATAACTATTTTTATGCGCCAATGTCAGCATGCCGCGCATATGATCTTGTAGCGATTTTGCTG